>NBMH01000246.1 GCA_002084875.1 Anaerolineaceae bacterium 4572_78
TGACATTATCTAATAATCTGTCATTGCAATCATCGTTATTTGGTTAGCTTATGAAACTAACAGTCGGTCATGTTTTGGCAGGGTTGATTGACCCAAACTTAATATCACTTTCACAAAGACAAATCAGCCATGTAGTAATTGACTCACGCCAGGCAACACCTGATTCGCTATTTGTGGCATTGCCTGGTGAAAATGTAGATGGACATGCTTACGTGGCAAACGCATTTGATAATGGAGCAATTATTGCTATTGTGCATGATGATATTGATGTGGAATGTAGCATGATTACATCTCATCAAAATAAAGCAAGCTTTATTGCTCCATGTAAAGCAAGCTTTGCTGTTCCATTGCCAATATGTATTAAGGTTGATGATACATTGCAAGGGCTACAACAATTAGCGGCATATTGGCGGCGACAATTTTCGCCGACGGTTATTGGCATTACGGGTAGCATAGGAAAAACAAGCACTAAAGAAGTTGCCTATTGTGTGTTATCGAGTAAATATAACACTTTGAAAAGTGAGGGGAATTATAATAATGAAATTGGCTTGCCGTTGAGTTTGCTTAGATTGGATGATAGTCATGAGAAAGTCATTTTAGAAATGGGCATGTACGATGTGGGAGAGATTGCCGAATTATGTCAGATTGCTCAGCCTCAAATCGGCATGGTAACCAATGTGAATCCAGTTCATTTAGAACGATTGGGAACGATAGAACGTATCATGGTGGCAAAACAAGAATTGGTCGAGGCACTTCCTGCTGACGGATTAGCTATTCTAAACATGGATGATTCACGCGTAATGGCAATGCGACATCATTGTCAAGCAAAAATTTTCACTTATGGACTATCTCCTAAAGCAGATTTATGGGCTGACCAAATTACCAGTCAAGGGTTGCAAGGGATTCGATTTGTATTTCATTTGCATGGCGAACGAATCCATGCTAAACAAATGGTTCCTTGATTCTCGATGATACGTACAATGCCAGCCCAGCTTCAAGCATTGCCGCACTCGATTTATTGCATGAAGTGGACGGAGAGCGTAAAATAGCAGTTCTTAGTGATATGGCTGAATTGGGTGCTTATGAAAAAATGGGACATCGCAAAGTCGGTGTTAGGGCGGCACATGTGGTTGATTTATTAATCACAGTCGGAGACAAAGCCCAAATCATCGCCGAAGAAGCAATTTCTTGTGGCTTGACTCAATCCGCTGTTCATTCAACGAATGACATATATTTTGTTATCGAGTGTTTGAAACAGATTACACAACCAAACGATATTATTTTAATTAAAGGTTCTCGCTCTATGCACTTGGAACAAATTGTAAAATGGCTTACTCACTAACATTAGGCACAATATCATTTCTCTTGGCGGTTATATGGGGTGCTCCTTTGATAAAAACGCTCAAGCAATTAAAAATTGGCAAGCAGATTCGGATTGAGGGTCCCACAACTCATCAGGCAAAAACTGGCACACCAACGATGGGTGGCTTATTGATTGTGATACCTGTGTTGATTATCAACATCGTTTTGAACGTTGCCAATTTGATAACTGATTCAAATTTAATGGGTCGTTCTATTCTTGTTCCAATGGGGATAATGTTTTCCTTTGCAATTTTAGGCATGGTTGATGATTTAGAAGGTGTATGGGTTTCAGTAAAGGGATTGTCAGCAAGAGTCAAATTTATGTCCCAAGCAATTTTAGCCATGATTACTATGCTGGTTTTGTCATTAGGAGATTTTCAGTTTGCGAATAGCATGAGTATTCCAACTCTGCCTGAAATTCCACTGCATCCAGCAATCTATATACCAATCGGAACATTCATTATTTTAGCAACCAGTAACTCCGTCAATTTAACCGATGGGCTAGATGGCTTAGCGGGCAGTATTACAGCTGTCTCTTTTGTTGCCTACGGAGTCATTGCTTTTTTACAAGAACAAACATGGCTCGTTGCATTTATTTTTACAGTTGTTGGAGCAATTTTAGCATTTTTATGGTATAACGCTTATCCTGCCGATTTGTTCATGGGAGAAGTTGGCTCAAGCACATTGGGGGCAACGTTAGCCGTTGTAGCCTTGATGAGCGGACATTGGTTGTTACTACCTATCGTAGGCTTTATGTTTGTGGCTGAAACACTTTCGGTCATTTTACAGGTAGGGTATTTCAAATGGACTAATGGAAAACGTCTTTTTAAGATGGCTCCATTGCATCACCATTTTGAATTGTTAGGCTGGTCAGAAACCCAAGTTAGCCAACGCTTTTGGTTATTGGGGATTTTATTTGCTATGCTTGGTATTGCCTTAGCATTAACATAACATGTAGAACAGACATCTTTATCTGTTCAGTTTTTTATCTTTGTAGCCGTGCAATTTCCAATTGCGAGGTTGCATGATTGAAATCACGGCTACGTAATTATTTATACAATTTACGAAAGGAAAAATAATGCCAAAATTAAGTACATTAAACGGTAATGGTACAGGTGGAATTAACACCTTCAAACCTGTTATTCTGCCAAAATGGAATCAAGAAGAGAAGGTTCAAACTCATAGTTCGGACCATGAGTCCCAAACTCATAGTTTGGATACTGAAGAAGAAACATATCAAACCGCATTAGAATTGGTCATGCTGATTGACCAACAGTTGACGACTGGCACGCAACATTATCATACAAAATCAGGGCGTTTACTACGTACACTTGATGAAGTTGTCAATGCTATTTTAACAGATGACATTGTTATCAGGGCAACAGGTTATGGCTTTGAGCAAGAATATGCTCGGGCAGCCTAGTGAGTCAGTTACCAAGTCATTTGGGAATAGGTGCGACATGCTGTCAAAAGTGCGTCGCATTGTAATACATGTTTCCCACTAAAGTCAAGGGATGAAAACGGCTGGTTTATATGAAAAATTTATGTTTATCTATTATGTTGGCGATTGCCATTATTATTAGTGCTTGCAATAACCAACCTGTCACACCAACAAACCAAGCCACGTCAAATGAAACACCTGTAACTCAAGAAACATCGCCTGAGATAGATTTAACCCAATTATCACAGGATGTTGATTTGGCAACAGTGGATGAAATTCGTGGTCGGGATGATGTGATATTGATTGATGTTCGTGAGCAATGGGAATATGATAATGGGCACATTCCTGGTGTTATGCTCATGCCCACAGACACTATCCCAAATCGTTTATCTGATATTCCGAAAGACAAAACAGTTATTATTTACTGTCGAAGCGGGCGACGAAGTGCTAATGTCATAAAATTTTTGAGGCAGAATAGTTTTGATAATATTCATAACATGCTTAATGGATTTGCCGCTTGGGAAAAATCAGGATACGAGATTGAGTATTAATGTTGTAGGGGCAGTGCATCTTGGCACTTCCCCAATAGTAAGGGCGTATGGCCTAACCACCTGCCCCTTAAAAATTTCTTTTTCGGTGATGTGCTATTTCAGGTTTCATTATGTTATTTTTCAAGAGTATCACCTTCTTTAACAGTATACATGTTACTGACAGTATCCGGGCTACTTCCTTGTTGCGGTATTTTTAACCGTTGTCCTACATAAATAACGTTGGGATTACTAATCCCATTGTAAGTAGCAAGTGTGTTTTGGTCTAGTCCGTACTTCAAAGCAATACGGAAAAGATTTTCTCCTGCTTGAATAACATGGATGACATCGTTTACCTCACCCACGCTAGGGGCAGATGTGGGCGGGGCAACGGCGGTAGGCAATGCCTGAATAGCAGTTGGTGTCGGCAAAGGTTGGCTATCGGGTGGAATAGCAGTTGGTGTCGGTAAAATCGCAACCGTTGTCGGTGAACTTTCAGGCTGAGCAAGTTCTTTTGTGGGGGTCAGTGTTGCTGGTGGCAAATCAGTATCTTCTCCACCAGGTTCGGTTAAAATTCATAAAAAATTCAACCCTAACTAAATATAATAATAACACTGCTTCAATTTTATGTCAAATAAAATTTATTATTTTCTTTTTTACGGTTTTGGTGTATACTGTTATTCTCCTTAAACCAGGAGAGCGAATAATTACCTTCTATGACATGCATCCTGCATGTCATAGATGAGAGGAAAAACATGACACAACAAATACATGCCATCACGGGAGCATTTGGCTATTCAGGTAAATATATTGCCCAGCGATTGTTAGATAAGGGGCATACGGTTATTACCTTAACAAATTCCATTTACCGAGCCAACCCATTCGGCGAAAAGGTCAAAGCATATCCTTTTAATTTTGACAATTACAAAAAACTGACACAATCCATGCAAGGTGTTTCAGTTCTGTACAACACATATTGGGTTCGATTTAATCATGAAATGTTTAACCAAGCTGATGCTGTCGAAAACACAAAAATTATGTTTAAGGCGGCACAAGAAGCTGGTGTAGAGCGAATTGTTCATGTTAGCATCACTAACCCTTCTGAAGATTCTGACCTTGAATATTTCAGTGGCAAGGCTAAACTAGAAAATGCACTAAAAACACTTGGTGTGTCTCATGCTATTCTTCGCCCCACAGTGATATTTGGCAAGGAAGACATCCTCATCAATAATATCGCTTGGCTGTTACGCCGATTTCCTGTCTTTGGTATTTTTGGAAATGGAATGTACCAACTGCAACCAATTTATGTGGATGATTTGGCAAAACTTGCTGTTAGGCAAGGTGAATCACGAGATAATATCATTATTGATGCAATCGGTCCTGAAACATTTACTTACAAGGAACTGGTACAAAAAATAGGTGCGATTATTGGTAAGAGAAGACCAATTGTATCAATCACTCCTACATTGGGATATATGGGAGCAAACCTAATCGGCAAATTCGTTAATGATGTGATTATCACCCGAGCTGAAATTGAAGGGCTGATGCGTAATCTGCTTTATGTGGATTCCCCACCAGCAGGAAAAACCAAATTAACCGATTGGGCAAAGGAGCATGCCGATTTACTCGGTAAAAAATACTCTAGTGAGTTGGTCCGTAGAATTGATAGGCAACGTGAATATATGTAGCTTGGAGCAACAAAAAAGGCTTCCAATTTGGAAGCCTTTTTGTTTCTCATTTAAGTCTAAATGATATGTCTATTCTACGGCTGCCCAGAGGTCAAAGCTACCACTGCCAATGTAGGATTTAACTTCCCAAACAAGTTAGGAAAAATCATGGGAACATTTTCCTATTCTTTTTCGTTTTAATAGTTAGTTTTGTTCAGGACAGGCGGGAAGCCTGTCTACATGAAAGGAAAAAATTATGCAATTACATAACGAATATAATCACCCCTTTACTTTAGAAAAAGATATTGCTGGTGGTAGCGAAGCTCGGATTTGGACGGTTAAAGATAAGCCTGGGCTGGTGGCTAAAATCTATCACCATCCGACGCTTGAGCATGAAACCAAAATTATGGCGATGCTTGATAATCCTCCTCATCATCCTTCCATTGTGTGGCCAACTAATTTGCTTTATCAAGATGACAAGTTTGCTGGTTTTCTCATGCCACAAATAGAGGGAAGCATGCCAATTTCTAATTTTTATGACCCCACGAAGCGAGAGAAATCATATCCCGCTTTCAATTGGCAGTATCTTCATCGAACAGCTTTGAATCTAATCATTGCCGCCGAAGTGATTCATGCACAAGGGCATGTCATAGGTAATGTCAACGAAAATAGTATTTTGGTCAATTCGCAAGCAGTTGTTACATTTATTGATTGCGACTCATTTCAGATACGAACCCAAACAGGAGAAATTCACCATGCGGCTGTCAGCAAGCCTGAATCTACACCTCCTGAATTGCAGGGTACTCAACTTGATGACATCATTAAAACACCACTGCATGACAACTTTGGTTTGGCAATCCTTATCTTTCAACTCTTGATGGAAGGCTACCATCCTTTTGTAGCTGAATCACTACAATTTTCATCGGCAGAACAAAGTTGTATTCATTGTATTCAAGAGGGAATTTTCCCTTTTGTCAAACCAAAGTTTGACGCTCCTGCCGATGCTCCTTCATTTGACATGTTACATCCTGATGTTCAAAAGGCGTTTATACGTTGTTTTGTAAATGGACATGAATATCCCAATCAACGCCCATCCCCAAAAATGTGGCGAGAGATATTGGACAATGCTGAAAATGCACTTGTTACATGTTCTCGTGATGACAGTCATGTCTACTCCAGTCATTTGACTGAATGTCCTTGGTGTATCCGTTTTCATTCAAGACCTAAGCCGCTACCTTCATCGGATGATGGTTCGCCGCGTCCTTTACCACCTCTCGAAAAAGGACATGATTCAACATCATGGACAACATCATCACATGACACATCTCAAGCCGACACCAACAATTATCATGCCAACGACAACACCAACACCTTATGTCGAAGGTAATGCACAATCTTACTATCGTCAAGGGAATGTCTATCTTGAAGATGAAAAATATGACCAAGCAATTGTCGCCTATACCCAAGCTATTCTTCTTGAGCCAAATTATGCTGAGGCGTACAATAATCGGGCATGGGCTTATGTCCACAAAGGTGATTACGATTTAGCCTTAAGCGATGTTACTACAGCTATCAACTTTGACAAAACTCAAGCCTACATGTACGACACACGTGGATTTGTTTATTATAGAAAAGGGTATTCTAAAGAAGCTCTCATGGACTATACTAAAGCAATCCTCCTTGAGCCAGCTCGTGCCGATTTTTATAATGGGCGTGCAAGGGTTCATGAAGAAATGGACAATGTTGCTAAGGCGATGGATGATTATAAAAAGGTGATGCGGTTAAATAATAATTCTGAAGCAACTCGGAAAGCAAAGGAAAACTTGGAACGATTAATGAATGAACAGGATTAATGTTCACGGCGTTTCAAATGAACCAACAAAACAGATATGTCAGCAGGATTAACACCAGCTATTCGCCCTGCTTGTCCGAGTGTCGCCGGACGAAAATGGCTCAATTTTTGTCGGGCTTCAAGACGTAAAGCAGTAATTGCCTCATGGTCAAAATCGGCTGGAATCGGCATGGATTCCAGTCGTTTGATTCGTTCCACTTGGTCTAATTGTTTAGCGATGTATCCCTCAAATTTCGTTTCAATGCTAACTTGCTTAATTACCTCATCACTTAATAATTCAGTAGCTGGAATCAACTCCGCCAAAACTTGATAAGTTACTTGTGGTCGACGCAAATATTTTTTGGCATTGACTCCGTCATTTAGCGAGGGTAAACCAAATCTACTTAAAATTGTATTAGTTTTATCATTTGGTGAGATGGTGGTATGTGCCAAACGATTTAATTCAGCCATGATTGCCGATTGTTTTTTCTGCACACGCTCAAAACGTTCATGACCAATTAAGCCAATAGCATACCCATGAGGTGTCAGGCGTAAGTCGGCATTATCTTGACGGAGCAAAAGACGATATTCTGCCCGCGATGTCATTTGACGATATGGCTCGGTATGTTCTTGAGTAACTAAGTCATCAATTAACACGCCGATGTATGCCTCATCACGTTTGAGAATCAATGGCGATTTTCCTTGCACCTTGAGAGCGGCATTAATGCCCGCCATTAACCCTTGTGCGGCGGCTTCCTCATAGCCAGTCGTGCCATTGATTTGCCCCGCATGAAAAAGCCCCTTAATATTTTTTGTCTCAAGCCAGGCATGCAATTGATGCGGCGGCACATAATCATACTCAACCGCATAACCCGCCCGAATAATTTCTGCATTTCGTAAAGCAGGAATACTCTGTACCATGTCCCATTGTACATCTTCGGGCATTGAGGTGTTATATCCTTGAATATATACTTCGATGGTTTGCCATCCTTCAGGTTCAAGGAAAAGTTGATGATGTGGTTTATCGGCGAAACGAACTATTTTATCTTCAAAACTCGGACAGTAACGCGGACCTATGCCTTCAATCATGCCTGAAAACATAGGAGATCTATCTAAGTTATTGCGGACGATTTCATGCGTTTCTTCCGTAGAATAAACGAGATAGCATGGCATTTGCCGCCGCCATTCAGTTTGTTGTTTCACGAGATAGGCGGGATGAAGTGGTTCATCAAGCCAGCGGGCATGCTTTTTGTCAGGCTCAAAACTAAAATACAACGGCACATCACTACCAAATTGGTGGATTGTTTGGCTAAAGTCAATGGTACGAGCATCAATGCGAGGCGGGGTTCCTGTTTTTAATCGTCCCAATTCAAAACCAAGTTTGGTCAACGAATCAGAAAGTTTAATAGCCGCTCGTTCACCCGCTCGTCCTCCTTCGGTGATGTTATTTCCTATGATTAATCGTCCTCCCAAAAACGTTCCCGTTGTCAAAACAACTGTTTTGGCAAAATAGCAAAATTGGGTACTTGTTTGCACGCCACAAATATGGTCTCCATCAATTAAAAGGGCATCAACCAA
>NBMH01000084.1 GCA_002084875.1 Anaerolineaceae bacterium 4572_78
ATAGTCAACAGTAAACCAGCAAATGGGATAATTGCCCACAAGGGCATTTCTAAAACAGAATGAGCGTTATGTTCCATAAGTATAATACAAAATCCTCGTATGTCAGGAAGGATGCCTGACCACATTAAATGTTAAATAAAACTATTTTTAATAGTACACCAGATTTTCCAAAATAGCAAACAAGATGGTGTTTAATTATAATATTTTGTAGGATTGGATGCATCGTTATGAAAACAAGAGAAGCAGGAGGCTATAGAAAACATGTGTCATGTAAAGTGAACTATCTATCACACATTTCTAGCCCCATCTAAAACACTATTAATCAAATCACTTTTTGCTTCAGAGTACATGGTACGTGCATACTTAAACTCTTTTGCTAATTCTATTTTCAAATGGAAATATGCTTCCCTAGCTTTAGGATTGTTCCGCAGAATATCTCTGAAGATGAGACGTTCTTCTACTGTTTTGGTATCATGCTCAACAATATGTAAATGATGAGTGCGTTGTTCGCCTGGTTTTCCTTTACGAAAAAATCTGCGGTTGCCGTTAGGAGGGTAAGCAGTGTAGATGTAGCCAATATCTTCTAAAGGCTCGATGCACTTTTCAAAATCAGGCAATCTTGGCACAGTAGCAATCATGTCAATAATAGGCTTGGCGGCTAGATTTGGGACAGCTGTACTGCCGATGTGGTGAATATCAATGACGACTCCATCTAATGTTTCTTTTAATGTTTGTGCTTCTTTTTCGTACATAAATTCCCATTCGGGGTTGTGTTTCGGATTTCTTCTTCATCGCATGTCAATCGAAATGCAAAAATCAAATTATCAAGATCAGCCAATGAATGATATAATTGGGCTAATTTTTCTGGAGTTTCAAATATGTGGCTGATAACAAAATTATGATGTCTTCTTCCTTGGTAGAAATTAACAAGGTATTGAATTATCTCATAAGGATTATCCTTATCAGCTGTATTAGTACCAATATAATCCCTATTAATCATAACACCGTTTGCAAGGTACGGTAGGAGTTCCCAAGAAACTTCCGTTTTCCCTACACCAATAGAACCATTAATAATAATAATCATAACTAACCTCCAAATCAGTTTGTTTTATACGTAATATCTACTTTTTGAAAACCAAGTTGATACAAAAAATCACGTAATTGAGCTGTTGCGACCTGTTCTGCCGTAGCAAGAATATTGGTTTCTGTTACTGCCCAATCTCTCATTTGAGTACGGGCTTGGTCAAGTGCTTCGAGTTCTAAGCCATCATAATTTGCAAATGGCCACCAGCCGCCACTTGCATCATAAACACGTGACTCATCTGGTAATGATTCAACTCGCGTAATTGTTGCATGTGGTAAAACTAAACTTACAGATGTGCCATTAACCTGAATGGCATCATCATCAAGATTGCTCATGTCAATACCAGCTTCAACCATGCCAACAGCGAGTAAAAAAATCCTTTTCTCACCAATATTGAGAAAGCCACCCTGTCGTACACGTTCTACCATAACTTGGGTTTTATATTCAATTGTGGTTAAGTTGCCAAATTCATGAATATCAACAACAATTGGTGTTGGCAATGGTGTTATGGTTGCGGTTGGGATAGGTGTCATAGTTGGCGGCGGTGTCACAGTCGGAAACGGTGTTAATGTACATGTGGCTGTGCTGGTTGGTTTTGGTGTTGGCCAATCTTCAACATGTACCGTCGATTCTACAACAGAATAACCTATACCAAAATTTCCCTTTAAGGCAAAAATAAGTATACTTAGGATAAGTATGATTACAATAGAACTCAGAGCAAGGTAAAAAAGTTGCTTGTTATTCAATGTTATTCCTCCTTGTGCAACAACTCTATGTTTTTATTATAGCAAATTTTTTGGTTTTGAAAAATAGTAAACTTGTCCTAAAATATTACAATTTGTGCAAGTCAACTACCAACTGAGCCTACGGTATCAGTGGATTTTCTTGCCTCATTTTTGATAAAAGGAAATAGTTATGCGAACATTTTTCTCTTATGGACCGTTAAGAAAAACACAACATTATTATGTGCCTCGTACAGAATTGATTGATTTTGGCATCGAGCAATTGCGGGGTGAACCTTATGAAGAAGGTGGGCATTATATAACCATCTGGGCTCCACGTCAGCGGGGCAAGTCATGGATAATGGCTAATGTTTTGTGGGAATTGCAAAAGGATGAGCGGTTTGATGTCGTAAATTTGAGTCTACAAACTTTGACAGATGAAGATGATACCAATTATGTCTTACAAGCTTTGGCTAAAGACATCTATCATCAGCTAGGAATGAATCAGCCAAATATTAATGGTAGACGAGATTTTGAATCCCTGTTTGCAAAAGGAACATTAAAAAAACCTTTGATTTTAATTGTGGATGAATTTGATTCCTTGCCCCCCAAAGTAATAGGGCATGTAGTGAGGATATTTCGGAACATGTACAATTTGAGGTATCAGAGCTCCCTTCCGACTGAACAAAAACCATACTTGTTGCATGGAATAGCATTGATTGGAGTACAGGCAGTGTTAGGAGTAGATACCATGAGCGGTTCGCCTTTCAATGTGCAACGTAGCATGCACATTCCCAATTTGACTTATGAAGAAGTGAACTCCATGTTTCATTGGTACGAGCGTGAAAGTGAACAAATTGTTGAACAAGAAGTGATTGATAGATTATTTCATGTCTTGCAAGGGCAACCAGGTTTGACAGGTTGGTTTGGTGAACTTCTGACTGAGACGTATAACAAGCATAATCCCACCATTACCATGAAAGATTTTGACTTGGTTTATAAAACTGCTTTGCAAGCCTTACCCAATGCCAATGTTATGAATATTGTTAGCAAGGCAAAACAAGAACCTCATCGAGAAACCGTCTTGAAACTTTTTGACACAGATGAACCTTTACACTTTGAATATGAAAATCTAAGTACACAATTTTTATATCTGAATGGTGTGATAGATGAGGAACTAGGTGAAGAAAACAAACGATTTATGAAATTTCCAAGCCAGTTTGTGCAAGAGCGATTATTTGCATATTTTTCACACATGCTCTACCAAGATATTAACCGCTTATATGACCCTTTCATGGATTTATCACCCTATATCAGCGATACAACCTTGAATATCAAAGGTGTTTTGCAACTCTATGAGCAGTATGTCCATAAAAATAAAGGTTGGTTATTTCGTGATGCTCCGAGGCGGAAGACTGATTTTCGCATAATGGAAGCGACTTATCATTTCAATTTGTTCATGTATTTGAGCAAGTTTTTACGACGGCATGGTGGGCAAGTAACTCCTGAATTTCCGACAGGGAATGGTGAGGTTGATTTGATTGTTAGATATGGTGGGAGAGTTTATGCCATTGAAGTGAAAAATTTTAGTGGTGCTTATGAGTTGAAAAAAGGGATTAAACAAGCCGCCAAATACGGCAAAAAACTATGCTTGACTGAAATTATCCTAGCTATGTTTGTGGAAAATATCCCCGATGATTTTCGACAAAAGCATGAAGTGATTGAGATAGACACGAAAACGAGTGTAACTGTAGAAGTTGTTTTTGTGGACGTGATTCAGCCTAATGTACTTAATAAAAAATGAGAGTCCTTCAAGGTACAAAGTACCTTGAAGGACTCTCCCATCTCTCACCTATGAGGAACAAAGTACATCGTAGATGTCCAACTATTTAACCTCCAAAAAAATTAATTACTAAGGTGATTAAACCTTGCCCGTTTGCTATCCAAGCTGTTAAACCAGCAAAGACAATTGATACCATTGACATTAATTTGATGAGAATATTCAGTGATGGACCAGTGGTATCTTTGAATGGGTCACCAACGGTATCCCCAACCACTGTAGCCTTGTGAATTTCAGAACCTTTTCCACCAAGCGGACTATCTTTGGAACTTTTTTCGACATGCTTTTTAGCATTGTCCCAAGCTCCACCAGCATTTGCCATCATGACTGCCATGACAAATCCTGTGGTTAATCCACCCGCTAATAAGCCTAATATCCCTGCTACACCAAATAAAATACCGATAATCACTGGCACTGCAATTGCCAATGAAGATGGTAAAATCATTTCTCGTTGGGCACTCGCGGTACTGATTTCTACACAACGGGCATAATCAGGAGTTTGTGTCCCTTCCATGATGCCAGGCATTTCTCTAAACTGACGGCGAACTTCAGCTACCATTTCTCCAGCTGCTCGTCCGACTGCACTCATCGTTAGTGATGAGAAATAAAATACGGTCATGCCACCAGCAAAAAGTCCTACTAACACGGCAGGGTTGAGTAGGCTTATATCATAATAAGTGGAAAAGTCTTGCAAAGCCATATCTTGAACTCGCATTATTTCTCCGCCAACATTAAGGTCAACAACACCAAGCAAGTGAACTAGCTTAAAGCGGATTTCTTCCATGTAAGCAGCTAATAAAGCTAAAGCCGTTAGAGCGGCTGAACCAATGGCAAATCCTTTTCCTGTAGCAGCAGTCGTATTTCCTAGTGCATCTAATTGGTCAGTTCGTGCCCGTACTTCGGGAGGTAAACCAGCCATTTCAGCATTCCCACCAGCATTATCGGCAACAGGACCATAAGCATCGGTGGCTAATGTTAGCCCTAGTGTTGACAGCATGCTGACCGCAGCTAGACCAACACCATACAGTCCTAACAAGGCATTGACTGATCCACCTGCAATATAATAACTAATAGCAATGGCACTTGCTACTGCAATAACAGGAATAGCCGTTGATTCCATGCCGACTGCTAAACCACTAATAATCACTGTAGCGGCACCTGTTTTGCCTTGTTTGACAATACTTTGTGTTGGCTTAAATTCATCAGAAGTATAAAACTCTGTAGCCTTGCCAATAACAAGCCCAGCGACAAGTCCAGTCACAATTGCTCCCCAAAGCCCAAGTATATTATTCAAGCCAAGTATATATAGCAAGCCAAAGGAAACAACAGCGATGATAGCAGAAATAATAATCACACTATTGTGCAAAGCACCCATCAATTGGCTCATTGAGGCATCTTCATCTGCCTTAACGAGATAGACACCACCGATAGAAAGTAACACACCAAAAGCGGCAATAATCATTGGGGCAGAAAAATATAGTAACTCTGTTGTCAATATACCTTTACCTCCCAAAAATGCTCCACCAGTGCGGATGGTCTCGGTGGCAACAGCTGCGACACCTAATGCAGCGGTGGCTCGAATTGAACCAGTGAATGACTCATACAAGTCAGCACCCATGCCCGCCACATCACCAACGTTGTCCCCAACATTATCGGCGATTGTAGCTGGATTACGTGGGTCATCTTCGGGAATACCCGCTTCTACTTTTCCTACCAAGTCGGCTCCCACATCAGCCGCTTTGGTATAAATTCCTCCACCTACACGAGCAAACAACGCTTGTGTAGAAGCACCCATAGCGGCACTAAGCAAAATTACACTCATTTGGGCAAGATGGGCTTCTGCACCAAAAAATGAGACTGGAATCACATAATACAGCACTAGAAACCAAACTGCCAAGTCAAGCATGGCAAAACCGACCACTGATAGTCCCATGACTGCTCCACTGCGAAAGGCAACTTGCAAGCCTCCATTTAAGCTTTTGCTAGCTGCATGAGCCGTTCGTGCCGAAGCATTTGTTGCGGTTCTCATGCCAATATATCCCGTCAAAGCAGAGAATCCTCCTCCTGTAATGAAGGCAAATGGCACTAACCAATTTTGCAATTTAAAGTAAGACATCACCACAAGGATGATAAACAGTACTACAAATGCAATAGCAACAATTCGGTATTGCCTTGACAAATAAGCCATTGCCCCATCGCGAACATTTTGGGCAATTTCAGCCATGAGTTCCGTACCTTCGCTTTTCTTCATGATTTCGTTATAGAAAACATAAGCGAAAATCAGTGCTACAAATGCACTAATAGGAACTGACCACCACAACCATGGCAATGCCTCACGTCCTGCATCAGGTGACTCCTGAGCCATCATCATCACTGGGTGTAACAACATTAAAAACAATGTGCCTATAAACAGGCTAAATCGTGACATAAAAATCTTCCTCCTTAGAAAATATTTGCATACAAACATAAGCAAAACGTGCTTTATCCCTCCTAACTTTTACATTCTCATTTCCTCCAAAATGCAGGGGCAAATAAAATTACAACCGTAAACAATTCCAGTCTGCCAAGCAACATTAAAAAGGATAAAAACCACTTTCCGAGAGATGGTATTTCAGCATAATTTGAAACTGGACCCACTATGCCAAATCCCGGTCCAATATTTCCCAATGAAGCGATAACAGACCCCATCGCCGATATAAAATCTAACCCCATACAACTCATGATAAAAGATGACATAATAAAGGTCAACATATAAATCATGAAAAACGAGAGCACTTTTGACATTACATCAAGAGGAATAGCTTCACCATTCAATCTCACAGGAATAACTGCACGGGGATGGACAAGTCGTTTTAGCTCGATAAAACTGTTTTTGATTAGCAGTATGATTCGAGCCGTTTTAATCCCGCCGCCTGTAGAACCAGCTGAACCACCAGTAAACATTAGCATGAACACCAAAAATGTCAAAGCAGGCACCCATGCCTCATAATCTACGGTGACAAATCCAGTGGTAGTCACAATAGTTAGGACTGTGAAAAGTCCATGACGGAAAGATTCTTCAAGGCTAAAATCAGTAGTCATAGATAAACCGCCTGCTAAGCTTATGGCAACCATCAAAATACTACCAGTGTATACTCGAAACTCTTCATTGCCCCACACTTTTTGAAATCGTCTTTTTAGAGCATAGTAGTGCAGGGAAAAGTTGACTCCAGCAAGATACATGAATAACATGATGACATATTGGGCGAATGGGTTATCATTATAAAAAGCAATACTATCTTGCTTAGTGGAAAATCCTCCCGTAGCCATTGTAGCAAAGGCATGATTAATGGCATCGAATAAGTTAAGTCCCCCCAACATCAGCAAAACAATTTCTGACACGGTAAGAAGAACATAGATAAACCATAAACGTTTTGCTGTGCCTGTAACGCGGGGATTGATTTTATCAGGTGTGGGGCCCGGCACTTCGGCAATGAACAGCTGCATGCCACCGACTCCTAAAATCGGTAAGATAGCTAATGAGAGGACGATGATTCCCATGCCACCAATCCAATGAGTCATGCTTCGCCAAAGTAATATTCCTTTGGGCAATGATTCGATGTTGTTGAGGATGGAAGCTCCTGTGGTGGTATATCCCGAAATTGTCTCAAAAAAAGCATCGGTAAAATTGGGGATGGCTCCACTAAATAAAAATGGTAATGAACCAAAAAAGGACATGATAACCCAGCCGAGTGTGACGATGAGATATCCTTCTCTGCGTCCCAAATCTCGGGTGTTGATATTGCGAGTCAGTCCCCACATTGCCAAACCTGTAGTGATAGTCATACCACTTGCAAATAGGATTGCTAAAATGTCATCACTACCATAGTAAATTGAAAAAGGTAAACCAACCAACATCAAGACACCATTAATGCCAAGTAATACACCCAATATGTTTATAACAATTTTTATTTTTATCATGAGATTAAAAAGACCTCACCCCCTAACCTAGGACTGTTCAATGCCATTTTTTGACGAGATAAATTGGAGCGTCAAAGCTTGCTTTGACATGAAAAAGCAAGCTTTTTCGCTCCACTGTACAATCATTCATGCGGGGAGGGTTAATTGAAAAATACTTCAACTTCATGGATAGCATCGGGCAGAGAAAATACGACCGCATAATCACCAGGCTTGATGAGGGTACTCCCAATAGTAATAAAACTTTCATTCCCACGCACCACTCCGCCGATAATGGCTCCCGTCGGAAAATTTAAATCTTTAATGGGTTTTTTTGTGATTTTCATGCCAGGCTTAACGTAATATTCAAAAATCTCAGCATCAACGCTACTTAGATTAGTCGCCAGCACAATTTCCCCCTTGCGAATGAATCTGAAAATATAACTAGCCGCAATCAATTGCTTGATATGGTATAACTCATGTTTTCAATTAAAGCTATTGTCTTCTTGACACCTTTTTCTTTCACCGAAAGGCAGGTCAGCATGTTAGTTTCTGAGTCACCTGTTACAGCAATGAAGGCATCCATTTTGTCGATGTTCTCTTCCATGAGAAAATCCATATCGCGCCCATCACCATGTAAAACAAGGGTATTGGTCAGAAAATTTGCCAATTCAACGCATTTTTTGCGGTCGTCCTCTATTAATTTAACCGAATAATAATTTTGCAATTGTTGGGCTATTTTTACACCGAGCCGACTTCCCCCAAGTATCATGATATCTTTAATGATGATTTTTTGATTGCCCGTTAAGTTAATCAGTTCATCGGTTGATTCTCGATTGACAACAATAAAAATGCGGTCTCCTTCATGTACTTTGTCATATCCATGTGGGATAATAGTTTTTCCTTGATGAGCAACAGCAACAATTCTAAAATCAAGCCCGATGTTCATTTGCCCAATTTCAACCATTGTTTTGTTATCAATAGGAGCATCTTTTTCAATAGTCATCTCAATCAAAATAAGTTTGCCATCCTCAAACTCAACCGCACTTTTAGCAGTTGCTTGCTTGAGAACCCAATCAATTTCTTGGGCGGCAAGACATTTAGGATAAATGAGCGAGTCAATACCTAATATTTCAAAGTTGACATCAATATCAGTCCGCAGATATTCAGAATTATCAACCCTAGCAATGGTTTTTTTTGCTCCGAGTTGTTTACCTATGGCTGCAATTAACAAATTCGTTTCTTGCAGTTGTGTTACAGCAATTAACAAATCTGCTCTATCGGCTCCTGCTTCTTGCAATGTTTTAATAGATGTAGAATCACCGCATGTGGTAATCACATCAGTATGGGAATCAACCCAATTTAATATGTCTCGATTTTTGTCAATAACTACAATGTCATGACTTTCCTTGGCTAACATTTGGGATAAATAAAAGCCAATTTCACCCGCACCCGCTATAATTATTCTCATAGTTTTTACCTTGTAGCGTCAAAGCTTGCTTTGACAGTCAAGGCAAGCCTTGACCCTCCATAAATTGCTATTTTAAAATGCCTACTTCTTTTCCCGCCTTTTCCAATACATTTACCGTATAATCAAGGTCTTCCATGGTATGACCACTCATAACATTTACCCGTAATCGGCTCATTTTATGAGGGACAACAGGGGGCATAATCGGTAAAATAAAAATACCATTATCTTGAACGATTCGTGACATAAGCCAAGCACGTTCGTCATCACCAACAATAACAGGTATGACAGGTGTTTGACTGTTCAATGTGTTAAATCCACATTCTTTTAATCTATTGAGAAAATAATCAACATTTCGGCGTAATTGTGTAATACGTTCAGGTTCCTCTAAAATAACGTCAAAAGCAGCTTTGGAAGCGGCTACAGTAGCTGGAGGTAAGGCTGCTGAAAATATCCAGCCTCGAGCAGAAAATTTTAAGTATGTGATTAATTCCTCATTACCAGCAATGTAACCACCAACGCTTGGAATAGTTTTGCTTAATGTGCCCATTTTAACATCAATCACATTTTCCATGCCAAAATGTTCTTCAATACCATGCCCTGTTTCGCCAAGCACCCCAAGTGAATGAGCTTCATCAATCATCAACAAGGCATGATATTTGTTACAAAGACGAACGACTTCGGGCAGGTTAAGAATATCTCCATCCATACTAAAAACAGCATCAGCGATTACTAACCGACTTTTATTCTCAGGGACTTTTGCTAATGCTTTCTCCAGGCTTTCCATATTGTCATGCTCAACACGAACAAATTTTGCTCGAGAAAGCAAACAACCATCTACGATACTGGCATGATTGAGTTTATCTGAAATGACAATATCATTCCGTCCAACTAAAGCGGCGATAGTACTGGAGTTGCACATGAAGCCACTTGAAAACGCCATTGCGTCATCAGTTCCCTTAAATTCAGCGATGGTCTTTTCTAATTCAACATGGAGTGTTGTTGTTCCTGCTAAATTTCTTACACCATGTGTCCCTGTACCAAATTCATCAATTGCCGCTTTCGCCGCCGCTTCGATTTTGGGATGTCCCAACAGGTCAAGATAAGAATAAGACGAGAATTGTAACATCTCTTTGCCTTCAATTACAACTCGTGAACCACTCACCTTTTCTGCTGGTTGGATATACATGTATAGGTTTTGTGCCTTTGCGGCGGCAACCCGTTCATTTATTTGTGCTATTCGTAATTCGATTGACCGATTACCCTTGAGCATTATAATTTACTCCTTACTTTAATTAATTATCAGGCTATTTAGGGTCTATAGTTTCAAAGAAAAAGATTTGAACCATAGCCGTGATTTCCCATCACATATTGTGCAATTGGAAACTGTAGCTACGATGTCCAAATTGCGTAACTTTAGGATTTTAGTACAAACTTTCTACAATCACAAAATTGGCAGGTACATTTCAATTTTAGTAATTATTCATGCCCTTGTGAGTGAATAATTACATTTCAAAATAGTTTATCTAATTTTGACAATTAATCGTATTCATGCTACTATCCATAATTCAAGTTACCATTTATGAATGCTAAATGTAGGAGACAAAAAATATGTTAGAAATGAAAACTGACCCAATTGTAAAATTGGTAGATGATTTACCGCAAACCAGTATAACAACCCGCATGCTTGGTGGGTTGGATTATATTGTGCCTGGTGAATGGGAAAGTGCGAGCGGGTTTGATAAACTTGTTCGCCTAGTAACCGATGAAACTGATGAGGATATTCTTAAAGCCGTGAAAGTGCGAGCCGAAGAACTTTATAATGACCCTGAAGCGGGTTATCAAAAAGCAGTTTGGCTTTATCAAACTGTTGATATGATGGATAAAGCTTTAGCCGCTGCGGCACTAGCAAACAAAATTGGGGATAAAATTGGTTTTCTATCCTTCCTTAGCAAACTAACCCCCAAATCTGACATGGTACAAAGCATTGATTTAGCTTTGAAATTAACGATTGAATTGTTTTCTTATACCCAAATCAATGGTTTACCAAGAGATGGTATTCAAGAATTTGTTACCTCGTTAAATGACTATACAGGTGACAACGTCATGCGATTGGCAACCTTAATATGTGTAGATGGTCTTGTTCCCTTAGGTCCTGACTTTGTTACTAAAGTTACCAAAGTTTTAGAAAAGGCTATTCCAACTGATTTAGAGAAAAGTCCACTTTATAAAAAAATTGGCGACTTAATTCCTGGTGGTGGTAGTGATGAAAAATTAGGTTTTGTGCGACGAACGTTCAGTTCAGCAAAAGACTGGATGGATGGATTTGTTAGTTCTAAAAATTTAACGACTGAAAGTGTGGTAAGCAACTTACAATCGGTAATTGCATTTAGTGATGATAAGTTAGACTATGTAGCCGCTTTCATTGACGTGTCTACCAATTACTTTGAATACACCGGGATTCAGAGTGTAGCTGTACATGTCATCGAACTTGCTGAAGATGAGGTGGCTGAAAAAATTTCAGAACAAAAGAAAAAAGATGCTCGTCTTCGCCGACAAGAAGCTGCTAAACTCCGTATTGAAAAAGCTCGCCGTCGCCATGAAGACAAGCGTCGTAAAAAAGAAGAAGTCGCACTTATGTTGTGCAACGTGGGGATAGCTTAAGTAAAATTGCCAAGCAATTTTATGGTGGTTACGGTCGTTGGCCCGAAATTTATGATGCAAATCGAGACAAAATTGATAATCCCGAGTTGATTTATCCTGGTCAGGAACTTATTATTCCCTAACGAATTAAAACTATTTAATTACGATTTTAATTTAAAGAAAAAGGAGCTGTTTTATGACTGAATTACAATTTAGTCCCACATTTGACCAAAGAGCAGGAGTCATTGATCCGTTAAAAGCTCAACGTAGGAGTAAAAATTGGTATGTGGTAGAATTTAAACCTGCTTTTCCTGAAGATAGACGAGTTATTGTCATCCCCATGACTCAAACATATTTTGGTAATCAAACACCAGGACTCAGAGTCAGAAAAGTTACCAATCGCTCATTTCAGATACGAATTGACGAAGTCATCTCTAGTCAAAAAGACTGTTCTAGTGATGGTGCTCATGTCCCTGAAGTTGTTGGTTGGGTTGCTTATGGTATTCCCAAGTAGGCTTTTTGGGAATTGAAGTAGAATAGCGGAGTGCGATAGTTTTAGCTATTGCGTTGCTTTAGATAAATCTTTTGCACTCCTTTCATTACCAGCGTAGAAAACAAGAAAGGTTTTTAAAAACCTTTTTTGTTTGACCATTACCTTGTATGAGTCAAGGACTTATATTTATCTGACCTACTTGGCTTAGTAGTTACAAAAGGAGCATATAAATGCCAGATAGAACTCAAATCAAGCTCTGGATTATCGGAGCAATTTTATTTTTTATACTTCTCAGTTGTAATTACGGGATAACCCTTTACACTGATTGGTTATGGTTTTCGGCGGTGGGTTATAGCCAAATTTTCACCACAGAATTAACCACCAAAATTATCATTTTCTCCGTAGTGGCTCTTCTATTTGCCCTATTATTCCTCATCAATGCTTATGTGGCTCGATGGTTGGTACAACGCAACATGGTTTTCTTCAGTGATGATGATATCATTGCCCAACGAATAGTTACTAGCGGTATATGGTTTGTAGCCGTAATCATGGCTTGGTTAGTAGGCTCGGCTGCCTCAACTTATTGGCTGACCATACTGCGGTATCAAAATCAAATTCAGTTTGGAGTCAGCGACCCTATTTTTAGTCAAGATGTTGCTTTTTATATTTTCTCTCTGCCTCTCTTAGAATTTATGCAAAGTTGGTTAATTATTCTCCTATTCCTTTCTTTAATCGGAGCAGGAGGAATTTATCTAATTGAGCAACGAAACAATTTGGAAGAAGGACAAATTGTGTTTCTGCCACATGCTCAACTGCATCTTTCTGTAGTGGGTGCCTTAATATTCATGGCGTTTTCTTGGGGACATTGGTTGGACATGTACCGTTTGATGTACAGCCCGCGAGGAGCCGTATTTGGAGCAAGTTATACCGATATTGCGGTCATGCTACCTGTTTTAAGGATACTCATGGGAGTCACTGTTTTGGTTGCCATATCATTGCTCGCCAATATTTTTTTGAGGAAAAACATTATTCCCCTAGCATTGATTTTTATCTGGTTGATTAGCGGCTTTGTCATGCGCGGTATTGCCCCAGGCATCGTGCAACGATTTATTGTAGAACCAAATGAATTGGAACGGGAAAAAATATATATTAGCCACAATATTGAATTTACTAACCTTGCTTATGGACTTGATAAAATCGAGGAACGAGAATTTACTAATTTTCAGTCCCTTACAGCCGAAGATTTAAATACCAATACAGGCACGATTAGAAACATTCGATTGTGGGATTATCGTCCCATCAAAGAGACTTTCCAGCAGCTCCAAGCACTACGGCTGTATTACCGATTCCATGACGTGGACCTTGACCGTTATGATATTGACGGTGACTATCGTCAGGTTGCAATTTCTGTTCGGGAGATGGATAAAACCCAGTTGCAATCACAGACATGGGTTAATCAAAAATTGCAATTTACGCATGGCTATGGGGTGGTGGTTAATCCTATTAACGAAGTTACTCCCGATGGGCTACCACGTTTTTGGGTCAAGGATTTGCCGCCGAAATCATCAGTAGGTTTAGACGTTACACAATCCGAAGTATATTACGGAGAACAAACAACTGATTATGTCATAGCCAACACAGCCGAAAAAGAGTTTAGCTATCCTGGCACAGGTGATGAGGCAATTTATACCCACTACTTGGGCAGAGGTGGGATAAAACTTGATTCGTTCTTGAAACGTGTCGCATTTACCTTACGCCTGCGTGATAATAATATCATCCTTAGTAGGTCAATCACCCCTGAGAGCAAATTGCTTCTCTATCGTCAAATTCAACAACGTGTAAAAAAAATCGCCCCGTTCTTGAAATATGACTATGACCCTTATATCGTTATTGGTGACGACGGCAAATTGTATTGGATTCAAGATGCCTACACAACATCGCCTTTGTATCCTTATTCGGAGCCGATTCAATACAATCATGACGACATAAATTACATCCGTAATTCGGTAAAGATTATCATTGATCCTTACCATGGCACGGTCACGTTTTATCTGTTTGATAGCGAAGACCCATTGGCTCAAACATTAAAACAAATATTCCCCACAATGTTCAAGCCTGCTAGTACCATGCCTGAAGATTTAAAAAGGCATCTTCGGTATCCAGAAGGCATGTTCACCATTCAATCTAGTTTATATCGTCTCTACCACATGCGGTCTGCAAATGTCTTTTACAATCAAGAAGACTTGTGGGCAATTCCACTTGAGACAATTTATGGGAATAACCAGCAACCCGTTGAACCGTATTATCTTATAGCTCGTCTGCCTGACGAAGAGACAGAAGAATTTATCTTGATTCAACCATTTACTCCACATAACAAGTCAAATCTGACATCATGGATGGCGGCTCGTTCCGATGGTGAACATTATGGCGAGATTATAGTTTATCAATTTTCGAGGCAAGAGTTAATCTATGGACCTCAACAAATCGAAGCTCGTATCGACCAAGACCCTGAAATTTCACCACAATTGACTTTGTGGGGACAAGGTGGCTCAGAGGTTATTCGTGGACACTTGCTAGTCCTACCCATGAATGACTCATTACTCTATGTTGAGCCGCTTTATCTGCAAGCAGAAACAGGTGAGATTCCTGAATTGAAACGTGTCATCGTTGCAAATGGTGACACGGTGATTATGGAGAAAACGCTCAGTAAGGCACTGAACATTCTGGTCGGCGAGAAAATTAGTTCTGATGATGGTATAGCAGCAGGTACTGATGATAAACCTGGCGAAATTGTTATTGAACGTACTATTCTCGAAAAAATCGAGTCGGCTAATGCTCATTACCAAGCCGCTCAAGAAGCCATGCGTGATGGTGATTGGGCAACCTATGGTGCTGAATTAGAGGCACTAGAGAAAGATTTGCAGGAATTGTTAAATAATACGAAATAGAAACTAACGGAGCGTCGAAGCTTGCTTTGACATGAAAAAGTAAGTTTTTTCGCTCCAAACAGAAACTGTTAATGGTTGTTGACAATTTTTGATTCATCATGTAAAATTCACTGCGTATCGTATTTCAAGGAAATAGCGAGTAGCTTTTAATTTTTATCAACATTATTAACTAAATTGAAGGAGTGATTACTATGGCACTACCAAAATCAAAGGTGATTTGGTTCAATGGCGAATTTGTCCCATGGGATGAGGCACAAGTGCATGTGCTATCCCATGTGTTGCATTATGGTAGTTCAGTATTTGAAGGGATTCGAGCTTATCAAACCCCGCAAGGTATAGCCGTACTGGGCTTAGAAGCACATGTTGACCGTTTGTTTTTCTCGTGCAAGGTCATGAATATGGAGGTTCCGTATACACATGACCGAATTTCAAAGGTGATTATCGAAACAATCAAAAAGAATGAGCATCAAGAATGTTACATTCGCCCTCTTGTTTTTCGAGGATATGGCACGCTTGGGGTATATCCATTAAACTGTCCTGTTGATGTGGTTATTGCTACTTGGAAATGGGGCAAATATCTTGGACCAGAAGCGATTGAGAAAGGAGTTGATGTCGGGGTTAGCAGTTGGCGACGGATGGCACCAGATACCCACCCATCAATGGCAAAAGTCGGTGGCAATTACATCAATTCTCAATTAGTTGTCATGGAAGCCCGACGACTTGGTTTTATTGAAGGTATTGTACTTGATGTAAATGGCTATGTGAGTGAGGGTAGTGGTGAAAACATTTTTGTGATTGTTAAAGAAAAACTTTATACACCACCACTCGGCAATTCCATTTTAGCGGGGATTACTCGCAGTTTTGTTATTACGTTGGCACAAGAAAAAGGCTACACCGTCATAGAACAGCAAGTTCCGCGTGAGATGCTCTACATGGCTGATGAAGTTTTCTTCACAGGAACTGCCGCCGAAATCACCCCCGTTAAAACAATTGATGGTCGGTCGGTTGGTAAAGGCGAAAGAGGTCCTATCACCAAAGAATTGCAAGACGAATTTTTTGGTCTCATAAAAGGAGAGGTGCCTGATAGACATGGTTGGCTAACTCCTGTAGCTTAATGCTAGTTCCTCACCCCAGACCCCTATCCTTGTAGTGGATGGGTCTGAAAGTATTTTACAAAGGGAATAATGGTACAGTAAATTTTACCGTTGTTCCCTTGCCGATTTCACTTTCAACCCATATCTTTCCGCCATTTTGATTTACCATCTCATGACACATAATTAACCCCAAACCCGTTCCAGATTCTTGGTCAGTTCCTGTGGTGGTATGATGAACATCAATGCGAAAAAGTTTATCAATATCTGCTTCACTAATGCCAATGCCACTATCTTTGACATGGATTTCTATCAATGAATTAGAAGTCAGAATTTTGGAGTCAAGACTCTGAATCCTGGATCCTAGCTCATGACTCTCTAATCCTACTTCCACACTCCCGCCACTCGGCGTAAATTTTAGGGCATTGCTTATCAGATTGCGGATGACGGCATCAAGCATGTTTCTATCGGCATGCACAAAAATGTCATCGGTCATGCTGTGCGACAATGTAATCCCTTTTGACTTGGCATTTTCTTCCAAAAGTGTGATATTGTTTTGTACGACATCATTCAACTTAAACCGCTTAGGCTCGAAGGGCATACGTCCTCCTTGCATCCTAGCCCAATCCAGCAAATTAACCAGCAGATTATACACGCTTTGAGCCGAATGATGAATGACCTCGCTCATTTGTTTGAGTTCGGTACGTTCGGCACTATCGGCAATCATCGGCAAAAGTTCTGCCATGCCAAGCAGGGGCAAAAATGGATTCTTCAGGTCATGAGCAACAATTGAGAAAAATCGGTCTTTGTCGGCGTTGATTTTCTTCAACTCTTCATTAACATTTTGGGTTAGAGAATATAAATGGGCATTTTTAATCGCTTGTGCAGCTTGGTTAGCAAACATCTGCAAAACGCGAGCATCATCTTTTGTGTACGAATTTATATGATGACTATCGGTGGTCAGTACGCCGATAACTTCATCAGCTACGATTAACGGAGCCCCCATCCAACTACGAATAGGTTCGTCCCCTTCCCACACTTGCCATCTGGTATCTTGAGTAACATCATCAATAATAATTACCTGTTGTTGCATGTACACCCAAGCAACTCCCGTATTATGGTCGCTGATAGAAATGCATGTATCTACAAAATGCCTAATATTCTCTGAAGCAATTTTCAAAATAAGATTGTTATCTTCTTTGAGAAACAAACTACCACTATCGGAATCAAGTACATTTGATAATTGACCAATGATTTTATCTAAAACTACTTCTACATCCAAACTCTTATTTAAGATTGTCGCTACATGCCGCAAACTATTGGCAATTTCACTGGCATGTTCTGCGGTTTCTTTAGCATTGTGTAATTCAATTGCCTGCACTTCAAGTTCGGCAGTTTGTTGTTCTAAAATTTCTGCTTGATATTCAAGTTCTTCTGTCCGTTGAGTTACCAATTGCTCGAGTTTACGATTTTGAGATTCGACAGCATGCACCCGCCAACGATAGCCACCAAATACCAATGTTAATACAAATGAGATAACCGAAATACGAAATAACATCATCTCCCACCATGGCGGCGTAATAATGATGTCAAGTGATGTTCCATTTTCATTCCATTTGTTATCATTATTGCTTGCTTTAACTCTAAATGTATATTCACCAGGGTCTAAATTGTTGTAAGATGCAAAACGTCTATCGGCGGTAGTGTATTGCCATTCCTTGTCGAATCCATCCATTTTGTACGCAAATTGGTTTTTATGCGGCTGATTGTAATTCAATGCGGTAAACTCAAAAGTAAAAGCGTTTTCTTGATGGGTCAAAGCAAACTTTGACGCTCCAGGCTCATTTGGAGGGTCAAGGCTTGCCTTGACTGTCAAAGCAAACTTTGACGCTCCATTTTTTAATTTGAAATTGGTTATATATACAGGAGGAATGTAAGAATTATCATGAATCATATCAGGTTGAAAAGCATTGAAACCATTAAGCCCACCGAAAAATAACCAGTCATCTTGTCCTTGATAATAAGAGCCGTGTTGAAATTCATCGCTTTGCAAGCCATCATCTTTATTGTAATTCTTAAATGTACGAAAATCAAAACGAGACAACCCATGATTTGTACTCAACCACAAATTGCCATTCAAGTCTGATACAATACCATAAATAGCATCATTGGCAAGTCCATTGTTATCACGATATTCTTTAAATATTTCGGTGTATTGGTCAAATTTATTCAAACCACCACCTGTGCCAATCCACAAAATTTTCGATTTATCGTTACCGTAAATCGAAAAGACTGTGTCGTTACTCAAATTATTTGTATCGTTCGTATCATGCCAATAGTGACGAACTTCATGCCAATAGTGACGAATTTCATCGGTTATGGGGTCAAGACGATTCAGTCCTTTATTTTGTGTACCAATCCAGACCATGCCATCAGAATTGACATAGAGTGTGTTAATCCAATCATCACTTAATTTGTTGACATCATTAGAATCCGTAGCGTAACTGGTGAATATTTCCGTTTTAATGTCAAATCTATTCAAAACACCTTCGCCACCTACCCATAAAATTCCGTCTCTCATCGCTAAACTGCTTATCTCGCCAATTCCCAATGATGTCGGGTCATCAGGGTCATGCAGGTAATGAGTAAACATTTCTGTTTTGATGTCAAAATAATTTAAGCCACCATTACGCGTCCCAATCCATAAATTGCCATGCTCATCAGCCACAATCGAGCTGACAAAATCATCGCTTAAACTATTGGAATTATTGGAGTCATGGCGATAATGGCTAAATGTGCCTGTTTCTTGATGAAGACGATTTAAACCGCCGCCGAATGTACCTACCCACACCGTACCATCTTCGGTCTGATAAATTGATTTCACATCGTTGTTGCTAAGACTATGGGGACTATCGTTTTTATGGCGATAGTGGACAAATTGCTCGCCGCTAATATCAAACGTATTTAATCCGCCAATTGTGCCAATCCAATAAAGTGATGTCTTGACCCATTCCCCCGCTTCATTGAGGGCATAAGTGGGAGACATGGCATGTATCCCGTTATTGCTCAAACTGTGTTCGTCACTTGAATCATGATAATAGCGAGTAAATGCTTCCGTTTCAGAGTCAAAACGATTGAGTCCTTCATCGGTGCCAAACCAAAATATGCCAAATTGGTCTTTCATTATGACCCACACTTTATCATTGCTAAGGCTGTTAGGATTATCAGGGTCATGTTGATAATAACTAAATATTTCTGTTTTAGGCTCAAATACATTGACTCCACCACCTGATGTTCCCAACCAAAAACGACCATCATCATCGGCATAAAACGACAAAATACCATCATTGCTTAAGCTGTTTGGATTGTTTGGGTCATGCAAATATTGTTTGAAGATACCTGTTTCGGGGTCAAAACGATTTAAGCCGTGCCATGTTCCTATCCAGAAAATATCGTTTTCATCTTGATAGATTGTCCAAACAATGTCATCGCTGATGCTTGTTTCATCGTTGAGGTCATGCTGATAGTGGTCGAATGTGCCAGTCTCGCGGTCAAAGCGATTTAAGCCCCCGCCGAACGTTCCCAACCAAAAAATACCATGTTTATCTTCATAAATCACTTGCACACTATCATTACTTAAACTATTCGAGTCATCTGGGTCGGGAAGATAATTTGTGAACTTTTCTGTTTTGCAATCGAAGTGGCTCAAGCCGCCACCGAAAACACCAAACCACAACTCACCTTGTGAATCCTCGAAAATGGTGGAGATAAAATTGGCACCTACGCTATGTGGGTCGGCGTGGTCATTACGGTAAGTGATAAAATCATAACCGTCAAAACGACTCAAGCCATTATCCGTCCCAAACCACATGAACCCGCGACTATCTTGAAGCACCGCGTAAACTGTACTTTGTGATAAGTCCTGTTCAAGTGCAAGATGATGGAACTTAAATTCGAGAGATTGGGCATAACCCGTCGCCGTCATGCCAAACAGTAAACCAACTATAAATAGTATTAAAATGAAACGAATTAGCTTCATTACTTTTCCTTGTTATACTAAAAACGGGCACAAAGTAACATTTTCATGAAGATACCTTACTGGAGCGTCAAAGCTTGCTTTGACAGTCAAGACAAGAAAGGTTTTTGAAAACCTTTCTTGTCTAACTATAATCCCGTAAAACCTTGTCTGACACAATGCCAAATATTTTTTCAGGGTCATTGATAGAATAGGATAATAAGTTTCGTGTAAACACATCTCCTGTTAATTTAGCAAACTGCCACAATTCACCTGTTGTAACGACACCATAAATTACAACATCATCAGTAGCATTTAATTTTTGACAAGCTATCATTCCTGCTAAACATTGTCCCCAACCCTCTTTAAACTTTTCTTGTTTTGCTTCGACAACAGCCAACAGTGGTTTTCCTATGAGGTCGTTTGTAACGCCTGTAACTTGTTGTGATATAAAATAATCGGGTTCACCTGTCAATTCATCGTTATAAGCTAAATATTGGTTGACCCATACTTTTAAGTTAGGATGATTCATCCATGCTTGACGTATAAATGGGGCGATGAAATATTCTCGGTAAAACATTTCATTTTCAATATCAGATTGCATTTTCAAAGAAAAATTTAGTTCATTGATGAACATATCGGGCAACCTCAACTCGATGCCAGAAATAAATTGTTCTTTTTGTATTGCCAATGGATATATTTGTAAAACTTGCCTGACGCTCTTAAAATCACTAAATTTCATGATAATACCTCCGTATTCGCAATTTATGGAAACGCATTTTGCCAACTCGTTTCTTTTACGGTCATATTGAATATTTGTACCACTTTATGATGATGAGCTAATGTTATCATATGAGCCATGTCATGTTTTACTTGTGTCATGTCTTGTTGTAGACGGTCAATGTTATATTTCATTTTAGCCTGTTCGGAAGTAGCTTCAGCACGTTCAGCTATCTTAGAATATAGTTAGAAATTCAATTTCTAACTGATATTATACCATGCAATGAAAAATGTAACAACAAACGAGTTTATTCCCACCACACCAATTGCAAACGGCTACGTGTTATTCCATCTAACGATGTATAAAGCAATGTTTGTCCTCGAAAGACCACTAAATCAGCATGTCCCAAGCCGATATTACCAGGCAGGTCAACTAAAATAGGATTGCCTGAAAATGTTTCCCATTCGCCATCGATGGTACTATGCATGGTGCGGGCTAATCCCAAACCAAATTGGCTATCACCATTATCACCCGGTCCTGCTCCACGAATACCTTCATAAAGCATGTAGTAATGATTGTCGACTTTTTGTACTTCGGAGGAACTTAGCATGCGAAAACCGAAAAATTGGTTGGTATGTGAGCCTTTTTCATCTACGGGTCCGTAATTATCTGTTCCCGTAAAAAGAGGATTATAGTCACATGGAGTCATCAATTCTGTAGAATCAGCTATATCGCCTTTGTAACATCCCATTGAGCCAGGGTTTTGTCCCATGCCCATAAACACATACAACATATCATTTTCAATGTAGATACCAGGCGGCCCCCCAGCCAAACATTCATAATCATAAGGCACAAAAGGATGATTGCCGATTTCTTCTTCGGGTTGACAATTGCGTAACCACTTTTTCCAGATACCTGTCCCAATTATTTCTTGACTATTTGTCCATGTCAATCCATTTGCGGAACGACGTATCATAATTCTAGCCTGATATTCATAAACTAAGGTCAGTATGCCATCGTAGAAAAATACACGTGGATATTGTTGTTGGTCAATATGGTCGTTTTTTGAATCGCATGGGCATGTCTGACACTGAAATAAACACACTGTGGGTTCGATGGGCTGAAAGTGGTAGCCATTGTCATAACTACTATAGAATACGGTACAGCCTGGAAATTCAACAGGCTGACCGCATTGGTCAATCGCTCCAACAGAACGGTCACTGGCATGCAAGTATGACCAAAAGGCTGTATCATGCATGACAATCGTATCCGACTCGCCCATGGGTAAACCTGTGTCTTGAACTTCGACGATAAATTTTGCCTGCCCATGCCAAAAATCGGCTAAGGTCGGATGCCCATTTTGACCAGGTTCAGATAGCATTATCAAGTTAGGAGATGGGTGCATGGATGATGGCGGAGTTGAAGTAGATTCTATATTTGTTGCTTGACATGCTATGAATAAAATAAGTAAGAAAGGGAAACAGATTATTATTCGTTTCATTTTTGATAGTTTTCGATGGTAGTAAAAATGATAAATCAAAACCCTGCAATCTCTACAGTCTTTTCTTATCGCGGCTGAATTACATCCACAAAAATGACTTCCACAGTTACGCTTGTTTTGGCATCTGTCTCAATCACCTCATGTTTTTGCCTTACTGACAATATTCAAGATGTTGGCATTGGGCAATGCTTGAACTGCCGTTTTGTACACCAAGTCAAAATCCTTCATAGCAATGGTCGGATTATGTTTGTTGTACGTTTCGGTCAACAATTCGCCGAACCAGCCCGTCAATCCTGGTTGCCCTTGTAAGACATGAAACAAGCGGTCAATCACACCTTGTTCAACAGTTTGTCCACTTTCCTGTTCATACCAGTGAAACATGGAGTCCACTTCCTCGTAGGTCAAATTTGGGATGTGCATGCTCTGTTGCACATTGAAAGGTGAACTACTAACATTATCCAGTCCCAAAACCGCTCTCACTCCGATTAAAGCAACTCCATGCAATAAATACGGTTTTTGCTCAGTCGGCAGAGGATATTCATAACGGGTAACATGAATATTACGAAATATGCGTACAATCTCACCAATGATTTCAGGATGAAGGGAATCAAATTCATCCATCATTAATATCAACGGTTTGGATAAATGACCTTGCCCAAACAATTGCATAAACTCATCCAGGTTATTGATAGGCATGGGTTGAATGGATAGATGTGAAGAAATGTAATCAGCAATTTTTTGCAATACGATTTGGGCAGATGGTTGACTTTGTAAATGCTGTAAATTGATTTTTAGTACATCAAAGCGTTCATCATCCATCAGTTGCCACAAAACATTTGCCATAAGCCATGTCTTGCCTCGTTGATGTGGTGCCCAAACGGTGATGTAATGTCCACCCTCCTCATAAGGTTCACCCACCAATTGATTAATCCCAAATTCAATCAATTTGGTGCGGGGAACATAATAATGTTGGGTTTTACTTAACGGTCCGTAAGAAAAAAACTTTCGCATAACTAACTCCTTATCGTTTACCCCAACCCCGAGTAGGGACGGGCCATACGCCCTTACTATTAGGGCTGTTCAAAGCTTGCTTTGACATGAAAAAGCAAGCTTTTTCGCTCCATTGTGCGACCATGTGATTGAAAATCATGTCGAAAAATCCCAAGCCATGTTTTTTGTTTTAGCATTAAACAGCCCTAATCCACGCACAAAGGTTCAGTCAGTTATACTGAATTTTCAATCCTGTCATGCGGTTTAAGAGAAACTCCATGACTAGGATAACAATCATGAATATCAGATTGACTATTACAATTATGGTCAAAATGATAGATGTGCCATAGATAAAGTACGAAAATGATATATGGATGTATGCAGGAATAAAAGTAACTAAATCAAAAGCTATGATGCCTGTAGTAATCACTCCTGAAAATAGCAAAACCGGTCCCAAATATTCTGTGTCGGAGGTGCTAGGTAGCATGGCATTTCCGATAACGAATAGCAGATAAAGCCATAGCCAAAATGTGGGCGTGGTGATATTTTCGAGCAGTATCTCAATGAATATAACCATATCACCATCGGCTATTGATTCAACAAAGATATTAACATTGAGCCAGACACTAATCATCCACACAGCGAAACTACCAAAAATAAGTGGTGCTACACCAACTAAATTGCGTAACAGCGAGGAATCGGTAAAGACAGTTATGGAGCCAAGTGCAATATTTTCATCCGATAGTTTTTTTGGACCAAGATGAAATCCACCTATTTTTACGCCAAGCAAAAATGCCATTACCGCATGGCTCAATTCATGGATGATAATGCCTGGCAAAAAAATGAGGAAATGCAACCAAATTGAAGCCCATTCTTTTTTGAAAACCAATAAGCCAATCCCATGCACATGGGACATAATCCAATGATTGAGATATAGCATGAGGATGAAAATGGTTACGAACCAAATCAGGTTTACCATCATGTTGTTTGTCTTATGGTTGCTATTGTGCTAATTCGACAATTTCGTCAATCATAATATCTTGAAACTAAATTAAACCCATTATACCACAAAACAACCCACTCCCAAAATCCAAACAAGGCAAACCAACCATGTAGTCAGTTTGCTTTTAATGCAGAAATGATTTGCACATTTTTGTGGTTGTGATATAATGTGCAGTAATTATTCGCTCACTATTTTGTTAGTATAACCCAACCTCCAGCCACTTCTCATGCGAGATATCTTATTCCCCCTCCCCTTATGGGAGGGTTTAGTGGTTGGGTGAATTATAGGATTAAACCATGAAAAAATTACTTCAAATTGGAGACAAGTATCGTTGGAATTTAGATGGCATTGAATTTGTCATCAAAGAAAGCCAGCAGAAGCATAGCTTTTCTAGGTCGGCGAAAAGTCGGCAAAAGTCTGATATTAGAAAGATTATACAATATCTTGTATAGCGAACATAAAGGGCTGATTCCTTTTTATTATGAGTTTACCGAAGGCAAACGTAGCGGTAAGGAATTTTATCATGATTTTGCTACCCGCTTTTATATGCAATTGCTCGGCTACTATAACCGAGATATTACATGGATAGAGGAAGGTATATCTCGGGATAAGAAATTAGTAGATATCAATATTCTCAAACGGGAATTTGATAATTCGGCAATTCCATATAAAAAACAGATTAAGCGTAAAATTAATAATAGTCTTGAAATTCTTGAGGCAGATGATTTTCCGTTGTACGAATATGTAATACCTGCTGTGGCAGTACCACATGGCTTTGCCTCAGCCCATGGTGTTGCAGACCGAGTTGTGCAGATGATTGATGAATTTCAATATTTCAACATGTACATTGATGCTGGGGTGGAAGATAAGCCATGCAAGGCATACATGGCAACCGCTGAAAGCCGACATGCTCCTCTGCTCATCACTGGTTCGTTGATGGGGGTCGTTGCTGAAGAATTGATGCGTTGGCTACCACAACGTTTCGGTGAAATGTATGTGCCGAAAATGAAGTCCGAAGAAAGTATTGCCATGACATTGAATTATGGTTCTATCTACGGGCATACCATCACCCCCGAAATTGCGGACTATATTTACTATATTACCAATGGCATCCCCGGCCGTATCATAGAACTCCTATCACCAAAAATTAACAAAGCTATGATTCATTCGATTGGTGATGTGGATAAGGCATTGGAGTTTGAGGTGAGCATTAAAGGCACCATCAAAGACGATTGGGATGATTATTTAAAGATGGCAATGAATGAGGTAAATAATGTCAACATGCGACAGATGACTTATTTTCTGTGCAGAAATGAAGGAACTAGATATTCTCCCACTGAACTGAAAAAGGCGATGGCACTTAAAATTGAGGACTCACAACTTCGTCAAGATTTGGAATTGTTGTTCAAGTACGATATTATCGAATTGGATGGCGGACGCTATGGTGGAGTGTTTGACCGCACTTTGAAAAAGGTGCTGATGAAAAACTATAGTGATATTCTGAACTTGTCGGATGAAGAATTTGTATCATATTTCAAGAATGACAACATGTTAGATTATTTGAAAGAACGAGTTGAACTGTTGGAAATTGGTTTGGCTGAAGCCGAGAATTTGCGGAATAAACTGGCAGTGTTACGTGGTGAACATAATGATTTGAAAGGACATTATTATAAACGAGAGGTACTGTTAGCCATGATTCAAGGTATTATTGATAACAAAGGTGGTTTGGTCAGGGACATTAGTGTCACAGCATTTACATCTACTCTCAATTATCATTTGGAAACAGGTGAGGAAATTGACATTGTTCTTGAAGGCGAACAAGTAGTTATCATGGCTGAATGTAAGAATTATCTTCCTCGATATCTTCACAATATCAGCAAAAAGATAGTAGATGAGTTCATGGACAAAGCTCGCCGTCTTCATCAATCTCGCTTTACCAATAAAGAATTCCGTTTAGGATTTTTTAGTCGTCATGGATTTGAAACGAAAATGGCAGACTATATTAATCAATGTGGTCTTGTGTGCAAAGTACATGAATAATAAAACCAACACATCAAAAGGAAATATTTTAATTGTTGACGATATTCCTGAAAATATCCGTCTTTTAGCAAGTACACTAAAAAAGCAGGGTTATAAAGTTCGTAAAGCAATCAATGGTTCAATGGCATTGACTGGAGTGCAGGCTTTCCTGCCCGACCTGATATTGCTTGACATCATGATGCCTGATATGGATGGCTATCAAGTTTGTGAAAAATTGAAAGCAGACGAACAAACACGCAATATACCTATCATTTTTATCAGTGCCTTAGATGATATGCTTGACAAAGTAAAAGCGTTTAAGGTTGGTGGAGTGGATTACATTAGCAAACCATTTCAAACTGAAGAGGTATTGGCTCGGGTCGAAACACATCTTTCCTTGCAGACCATGCAAAATCAACTGAATACTAAAAACCACGAATTAGAGCAGTTGGTTGAACAACTTCATCTCCAAAATGCCCTGCTTAAAGCTCAACAAGAAGCTACTGTTGATGGTATCTTAGTGATTGATGAAAATGATAACATTTCATTTTACAATCGGCAATTTTTAAAGTTGTGGCATATTCCTCCTGAAATTGTTCAACAAGGCGATTATAATATACTTTCTATGTATATCACATCACAACTTAAAAATCCCACTGATATTTTAACAGGAGCCGAATATATTTACAACTACAAGAATGAAATTATGTATGGTGAAATCTACTTAAAAGATGGTCGAGTCATTGAGCGGCATTTTGCTCCCATACTTGCACATGACAGACAAAATCATGGTCGAGTATGGTACTTTCGAGATATTACAGAACGTAAATCAGCTGAGGCTATCATCCAGAAATCTAATCAACGTTTAATCCAACTCAATCATCAAATGATGCATGAATTAAATCTAGCCCGTGAGATTCAAGCAGGTTTGCTACCACCATCAAATCCCAATATTTCCAATTTTGAGATAATTTGTTTTACCCAACCCGCTCGTGAAGTTGGGGGCGATTTTTATAGTTATCATGTATTTGATGAAAATCATGTTGCGGTTGTGGTAGGTGATGTTTCGGGCAAAGGTGTATCGGCAGCACTTCTCATGGCGACTAGCCTATCTCAACTTGAGGCATCGTTTACACTTGATTTAACTCCTGAAGAGCGATTAGCCCACCTTGACCATGCAATGGTGCCATACACCAAACAGCATCATCAAAACTGTGCCATGTGTTATGTTGAATTAACCACCGTAGAAAACGAAAACTTGTCTAAATCAACAACATTGCAAGTGGTTAATGCAGGGTGCTTATATCCTTATGTTAGAAGAAAAGATGGTTCAGTAATCTGGCTTGAGGTTGGCGGCATGCCCTTAGGTGTTGGACTGGGTGCTGAAGTAGGCTACCACACACTACAAACAGATGTATCAAAAGGAGACATGGTTATCTTGATGAGTGATGGCTTAGTTGAGGCGTACAACATGTATGACGAGATGTTTGGTTTTGAACGACTAAAAAATGCCATTAGCCAAGCTAATAACAGAACTATCAAGACATTACTAGCTGATTTACAAAATGCTGTTTTAAGCTTTATTGATGAGGCTGAACCACATGATGATATGACAATTGTTGTGGTACAAATATGAGGATTAAACCATGAAAAAATTACTTCAAATACGTGGGTCGCACAATGAGCGAAAAAGCTTGCTTTTTCATGCCAAAGTAAGCCTTGAATAGTAGGGGCGTATGGCGGCCATACGCCCCTACTAGGGCTGTGTAATGCTAAAACAAAAAATAGATGTTACAATAATGATGCAATAACATCAAGGTTAATCATTTCTGATTCTTCTTGGGATTGGTTGAACTCACTTTGTTCTGGCTGTAAGGTTTGTTTAATCCCATAGTGGGAAGCAAAACCCGTTCCTGCTGGAATGAGTTTACCGATAATTACATTTTCTTTCAAGCCATTGAGTCCATCAGTTTTCCCTTCAATTGCCGCTTGAGCTAACACATTGATAGTGTGTTGGAATGAAGAAGCAGATAAAAAGCTATTTGTTGATAAGGCGGATTTGGTGATACCGAGTATGACCGGCCGCCCGATTGCAGGTTGTTTGCCTTCCTCAACAAGCTCATTATTTTCAGCCTGGAACAGTCGTCTGTCAACGATGTCGCCAGGCAGATAGGCACTATCTCGCGTACTACTGACCTGTATTTTACTGGTCATCTGTCGCACAACAATTTCGACATGTTTGTCATGAATAGGTACACCCTGAGAACGATATACTTTTTGTACCTCGTCCACTATATATTTTTGTACTGTTTCACGTCCCATGACTTCTAATAAACGATGTGGATTGATGGAGCCTTGACTTAATGAGTCGCCTGCTTTAACTTCATCCCCATTGTTTACAAGTAAACGAGCTGAAGAATCAAGGTCTAGCTCATGCTCTTCTTTTTGTTGCCATGTAACGCGGACACGTGACCCTTTGATAAGAATATGCCCGCCTTCTTCTGAAATCAGTTCATTTTTTTCATCTTCTGAACGAGCTAGGACTGTATTTGGTGAAATATATTGTTCATCTTCAACCAAGATTGTCCATCCTGTCGGAATTTTATGGATTTTATGTCGCCGCTGAATGGCAATAATTTTGATGGAACGGCTACCATCATCATGACTAATAATCTGTACTTTGCCATCTATATCAGCAATGACAGATTCTCCTTTTGGATTGCGGACTTCAAAGAGTTCCTGAATACGTGGTAGCCCTGAAGTGATGTCTAAGCCACCTGCTACACCACCTGTATGAAATGTACGTAACGTTAGTTGGGTGCCTGGTTCACCGATGGATTGAGCGGCAATAATACCAACTGCCTCTCCTATGTCAATTAAGCCACCTCGTGCCATATCACGACCGTAGCATTGACTGCAAATACCTCTTTCCATCTCACAAAATAGAGGAGAGTGTACTTTAATTTGGCTTACACCAATTTTGAGAATGTTCTTAAGGTCGGTAAGTTCTAATAACTGTCCTTTCTCAAAAATAATCTCGTCAGGGTCAAGAGGGTTCATGATATTTTCTGATAGAACACGTCCAAATGCCTTTCCTCGAAATGCTTCGGATATTTCTATTTCTCTTACATCAGACACATTTTCTACTTTATCTATAATAACTTCAAGCCCACGCTGGGTACCACAATCGTCATCGTTAATGATTACATCTTGTGCTACATCAACTAAACGTCGTGTGAGATACCCCGCATCAGCCGTTCGGAGTGCCGTATCAGCTAAGCCTTTACGTGAGCCATGCGTTGAAATAAAATACTCAAGGGTGGTTAATCCTTCACGAAAGTTAGACCGAATTGGTAGTGGAATAATACGCCCGTTCGGGTCAGCCATCAGACCTCTCATTCCTGCCAATTGTCGAATAGGATTGAAGCCTCCTTTTGTGGCTCCCGAATCAGCCATGATGCGAATTGGGCTATCATCACTAATTGCTTTACCAACTTCCTTAGTTACCCTATTTGTGGCTTCTTGCCACAGTTCAACTATTTTGACATACTGCTCATTATCGGTCATATAGCCACGCCGAAACATCTTATCAATTTGCTCAACTTCCTCTGATGTATCCTCAACTATTTTGTATTTTAGTTTAGGAATATTAATATCTGTAATCGCAATTGTTGTTCCTGACAAAGTGGCATACTTAAAGCCAATCGCCTTAATAGTGTTGGCTAAAATAGCTGTACGTTCTGAACCTAATACCTGAAAAGATAAATCAATCAGTTCTTTTAGGGCTTTTTTATCTAGTGGCTTGTTGAAAGCAAAACGAAGTTTCATTGGTAAGGCTTCGTTAAAAATGGCTCGCCCAACCGTTGTTTCAATATAAGGATGTTCCATGGGTGAAAGCGACGTATTGATATTCTTCAGCACAATTTCGGCATGCAAATCAACCTTACCCAAAGAATATGCTAATGAAACTTCTTCAATACTGCCAAATTTCTTTCCCTTGCCACGTTGAAATCTTCCTGCCATTGTTAGGTAATAGATACCTAAAACCATGTCTTTTGTGGCTCCGATGACAGGAGAACCGTTAGCTGGTAATAAAAGATTTTTATTAGCTAACATTAGCTCTCGGGCTTCTTTAACAGCCTTTTTACTTAGAGGTACATGGACTGCCATTTGGTCACCATCAAAGTCGGCGTTGAATGCGGTACAGACTAATGGATGGAGATGAATCGCACTACCTTCAACTAAAATTGGTTCAAATGCTTGAATCCCTAAGCGGTGCAAGGTAGGTGCCCGATTGAGCAAGATAGGTCTATCTTGAGTAATTTCTTCTAAGACTTCCCATACTTCGGGAAGTTGTTTTTCTAACAATCGTCTGGCACCTTTAACGTTGTTGGCATAGTTGTACTCGACCAATTTTTGGATGACAAACGGTCTGAAAAGTTCTAATGCCATTTCTTTTGGAATACCCACTTGATGCAGTTCAAGTGTTGGACCAACTACGATGACAGAACGTCCAGAGTAATCCACACGTTTACCAAGCAAGTTACGGCGAAAACGTCCTTGTTTTCCTTTGAGCATATCACTTAAACTTTTTAGTTCGCGTCGTCCTCGAGAAGACACTGCTTTACCGCGACAACTGTTATCAATAAGTGAGTCAACTGCCTCTTGCAACATACGTTTTTCATTGCGGACAATTACATCAGGTGCCCCCAAATCAAGTAGTCGCTTTAGACGGTTGTTACGATTTATAACTCGACGATAAAGGTCATTCAAATCGCTGGTGGCAAAACGTCCTCCGTCCAGTTGCACCATAGGACGCAAGTCAGGGGGTATAACTGGTAATACTGTTAGTATCATCCATTCGGGACGGTTGCCACTACCAAGTAAGCTATCAACCACTTTAAGACGTTTGATTGCTTTCTTCAATTTTTGTTTGGAACGAGTGGTTTTGATTTCCGTATGCAAGTCTTCAAGCAATTTTTCCAAATCAAGATTTGAACATATTTCGTATAGGGCTTCTGCTCCCATGCGTGCTGTGAAAACATTTCCCCACTGTCTCTCCATATCACGGTATTTAATCTCATTAAGAAACTGCATGGGCTCAATATTAAGAATTTCCTGACGGCGTTCTTCAATTTTGAAAACGATGTCATTTAATTCTTGGGTACTTTTATCTTGCATCGAATCAACCTGCTCTCGAATTACATGCAGTGTTTGGTCAATTTGTTTTTGATTCTCACCTTCATATTGAAATTTTTCTTCCTCAAACTCGATTTTGAGGTCGTCAAGAAACTTATCAACAGCTTTATTCAAACGCAAAAGATGTTCAGAAGTTACCTCTTGTCCCGCTTCAATAATAATTGTATCAGAGCTAGGTAGAACCATATCTTCTAAGGCTTGTTGCCCTTGTGATTGTTCTAATTTAGCTTGAAATTCCTGAGCGGATTTCATGACCTGCTCGATGTATTTAGCTTGTTCTTCCTTCATCTGTGCTACTTCAATTGTCTCTTTTTCTTGTAACTCCTTCGTTTCGCTGTCTAGCCTTTTTCTAAGTATATCAACGTTATCCTGAATATCTTTCTCAAGACGATTACGTTCTCGAGAAATTTCATCATCTAACTTTTTTATCACTTTAATTCTAGCTTGTTCATCCACGCTAGTTACAATGTATTGGGCAAAATATAATACGCGGTCAAGGTTCCTGCGTGAAATATCAAGCAATAACCCTAAGTACGATGGAACTCGTCGAGTATACCAGATATGGGCTACAGGAGCAGCCAACGCGATATGTCCCATGCGTTCTCGACGAACAGAAGAGCGTGTTACCATAACACCACACTTTTCACATGTAATGCCTTTGTAACGAACACCTTTATATTTACCACAATAACATTGCCAATCTTTTGTGGGACCAAAAATAGCCTCACAAAAAAGCCCATCTTTTTCTGGACGCAAGCGACGATAATTGATAGTTTCGGGCTTGGTCACTTCACCATAAGACCAACTCATGATTAAATCAGGTGAAGCTAAACTAATTCGTAGAGCATGAAAATCTTTTACTTCCAAGACAAACCTCCTTAGAAATCAAAAATAATTAACTACACATCTTGGTTTTTTGGAAATCCCAGTAGACAACGAAAAGGAGTGCAAAAGATTCATCTTTTGCATGCAATAGCTAAAGCTATTGTATTCCTGATTCTACCTCAATTCCCAGAGTAAATATAATGTACTTTAGCATAGATTACAATTCATGGCAAATAAGATTAGTGAGTTAGTGAATTGTAACCATAAACTCATAAACTCATGCTACTCCAGTATGACTGCTTGTAAAAGATTTTTTTAATAAAACGGGAAAATAAATGAGTTTCAAAAGCATGCAGATATATTCGTGGTAGCACCTTTTCTGATGGAGATGAGGCACTTGCTAATTTTTGCATGGTACTGCTTTCAGTTGACATGCGGAATCGGTATTTTGCTTGCGGCACACGTATCAAGGCTGTTTTTTGAGCAATTATGCTGATATGGTCATGGTCGGCTACCAGCCCCACATCAGTACGATAAGGATGGCTTTTTTCTAAATGTGTGGGATACATGCCATTTGGATGAAATATCAAGTTAGTGTGGTTTTGTATCGCCTTGAAATAAACGGGGGGAGGAGCAAGCTCATCATCAGAATGAAGATACATAAGGTATGGCGATTGAACAAGAGCAATCGCTTCATTCAAGGCATTGTATAATCCTTTTGTTTGCTGAACAACAACGGTTGATGTGACAGATTCTGTCTTGATAATTTCGATGGTATTATCATCAGAACAACCATCAATAATCAAATGAGCCACATTTACATGATTTATCTTACAGCAGGCAACATGCAGGGAACGAAGACACTGCTCCAAATATAAGGCAGAATTATATGTAGCAGTTATAATGGTGATAGCTGCTGATTGTAATGGAATGAATAGTACCATAATTCTGGAGTCCTTATGGAGAAAGCCCGCAAAACCCACCAGCTTTAGCAATGGGATATAGGTGGTTCTATCAGGAGCTGTTGATTAGGTAAAATATGCAACAGCCGTAATTTAATTAAAAATATCTTCTCCAAATTGAGCATGCTCCAGCCGTCCATTCTGAATCGTGTAGCATGTTGCATTTTGCCGAAAAGTTATATCATAATCATTCCAATCCGTTGCGGTTAAAAACGATTGGTCTACCAATTTGGTTAAAGTGGTAATTTGGGTGCGGCGTTCGCTATCCAATTCGCTCATGACATCATCCAAAAGCAACACTGGAGTATCACCACTTTTTTCTTTCATCAACTGTACTTCGGCTAACTTGGTGCTAAGAATTGCCGTCCGTTGTTGTCCCCGCGAACCGTAAAAGGCAATATCAACCCCATCAATCAAAAATTGAAAATCATCACGGTGTGGACCCAAAAGGGTCATGCCTCTGATGATGTCATCATTACGGCTAGCAAGTAATTGAGTCTTAAATGTAGCCTGAACATCATCGATGGGAGGAGCAGGTATGATTTGCTTTTCATCGGCTGAATCGCCATGTGGATTAACTTTTGGCAAATAGGATAAACGTAATCTTTCTGATTCTTCCGTTAAATCTAAATGCCGCTGATGAGCCACTGTCGCTAAAGTTAATAGAGCATCATGGCGGCGGATGATGATGATAGAGCCATGTGTTATCAATTGTTCATCCCAATAAATTAGTTGGTCAATGCTTCGCTTGCCTTCGTTTAATTCTTTCAAAAGTGCATTTCGTTGACTGACCACTTTGTTATAGCGGCTCAAGCTACGGCAGTATTCAGAATCAATCTGACACAGAACGCTATCCAAATAGCGGCGACGTGTACTCGGTGAACCAGTGATTAAATTAATATCTTCGGGGACAAACATGACTGTATTCAATTGTCCAATAACATCCATTGCTCGTTTTTTGCTACCATTCAAGCGAATTTCCTTTTTAAATCGCTCATACTCTCGAATAATGGTGATAGCTAATTGCAACGTTTCATCATGGCGTACAATGGTCACCTCCAGTCGAGCAAATGGCATGACATCTTCTTTCATGGTATGCCAATTAAGCAATTGGTCATCCTTGCGGGCATAAGTACTAGTTGTGGTAGATAGAAGATAGATAGCCTCAAGCAAATTCGTTTTGCCTTGAGCATTTTTCCCTTGCAACAGAATAGGCTTGGCAGGAAAATCAAGTTTAAGGCGGGTATAGTTTCTGTAGTTGCTTAAAATAAGGTTTGAGATATACATATTGGGTAATCTTGCATATTAATTATTCACTCACATGGTCACACAATGGAGCGAAAAAACTTGCTTTTTCATGTATAATAAAAACATGGAAAATAAAAAATGTCAAAATACGTGTCCAATATGTCAAATTGCCCTTGTCTCACATTAGTGCTAAAATAACTCAAATGATTCAATTCTGATTCCTAAATTCTAAACACAAAATTATGCTACCTGATTTTAGACTTCACCAACGTGATTATTTAACAAAAATTACACAGGCAATGAGTTCAAAGTTGAACTTACCTGACCTGTTGAAGCTCATTCTGGAAAGTGCAGTCCGCCTCTTAGCGGGGCATGCTGGGCTGATAGTGCTACGGAATGAGAATGGCAAATTGTCGGCGGCGGCTAGTATTGGATTGCCCCGTGATGTAGTCCCTTATTTCAAATCGTTATGGGAAAACATCCCTGCCGACCACACTAAAGATATCCCCGATATTCGCCTACGACTGGCTTTGGCTTCACGAGCAACAGGAGTATTACTACGCCAAGTCGTAGCTTTGCCGTTACAGTTTGAAGAAGATAACAAAGGCTACATCTTTATTTTTCGGGGAAAAGGCGAAGCCTCATTCACGATAAGCGATAATCAAATATTAGCAACATTTGCAAACCAAGCGGCAATTGCCGTACATAATGCCTATCTTTATCAGCAAGTTATCCGACAACGTGAAAATCTGAATGCGATAATCGAAAATAGCGGAGATGGAATCATGATAATCAATCCATTTCGGATAATCAGCACCTGGAATAAAACCCTTGCCAACCTGACAGGTATCAGTACCGAAGATGCGATAGGAAAACCATGTTACGATGTGCTAAACTTGAAAACCAAAAATGGGATGAGTGTATGTCATACGAGATGCCCAATATTAAATTCATCTGAATATGAAAATATGTACATAGAGGGATTTCATAAACGCCTTGATGGCTTAAAAATTAGCTTTGCTGATAAATATTCACCTCGTTTGAATAATGAAGGCGAAATGTATGAATATATCGCCAATGTGCGTGATGTGAGCCACTTGCGTGAGAATGAAGATTTAAAGGAAACTTTACTAGCAGTTATTTCACATGAATTAAAAACGCCTGTCAGTATAATCAAAGGGTACGCGGGAACCCTAGCCCGTGAGGATGCCGATTGGGGCAAAGATGTAATACGTGATGGCTTAATCGTAATTGAGGAAGAAGCCGACAAACTCAATACCTTAATTACTAACCTGTTGCAAGCCAGCCGTTTGCAAAGTGGTCATCTAAAATTAAAGCATACCCAAATAGATTTGTCTGTCATGGTGAAAAAATCTGTCGAAAGTCTTAGGGCGACAACCGCTAAGCATCAATTTGAAGTAGAATTTCCCCATGATTTTCCCTACATCTTAGCAGATTATGCTCGCATGTGGGAGGTTATCACCAATCTAATTAACAATGCTATCAAATACAGTCCGAATGGAGGCATGATAAAATTGGGAGGAGAGGTTCTTGATAACACCGTTCGCCTGTTTGTCACCGACGAAGGAATTGGCATTCCACCTTCAGCCCATTCCATAATTTTCGAGAGATTTCATCGCATAGATAACAGTTTAACACGAAAAGCCAAAGGCACAGGATTGGGGTTATTCTTAGTAAAATCTGTTGTTGAGGCTCATGGCGGAACAGTTTGGGTAGAAAGTCAGCCAGGCATGGGTAGCACGTTTTGGGTCGAATTGCCAATGGAGAAGATAGTGAGAGGTTAATGAAATTAACCCCCAGCCTTTTCACATGTGAAAAGCCTCAACCACTGACCTTTCCCCCACAGGGAGATGGGAATCTTACTCACTATCACTCCACCACAGATGGGGCTGTTTAATGCTATTTTTTGACAAGATAAATTGGAGCGTCAAAGCTTGCTTTGACATGAAAAAGCAAACTTTTTCGCTCCATAAATCCCAAGCCATGTTCTTCGTTTTAGCATTAAACATCCCTAGGGTGTGGGGGTGAACGGTTACTTAATAAGTTCTTCTATCTTTTCAAAACAGAACCAAATAGCCGCACTGCCAGCCAAGATAAAGTCATGACTGGAATAAATTGAGTACCAGGAAAAACACCTTCTAAGGCAGTCACACCTCGTAATGGTGCCAACCCTAGCCTGCTTAACACCACCCATGTAATCGGCACTGAAAATGAATCCAGACTTAAATCAAGCAAATCTAAAAAAAGCACTACAACAAATGGTGTATGTTGTAAAGCTGTCTTGAAATCGGCATCGGGGGGCAAATCAATATTTCTAACTCGCCAGTAAATCCAGCCTAACAAAATCATGGCTAAAATTAGCGAACCTGCCATGATAGCAAGTAAAATTGGTAAATATTGGCTAAGTATATCAGTCAACCATTCCATTATGTATCTCCTTAATTGCATAGAGCAAAAAAGCAAGCTTTGACTTCGTATTTTTACTATAATACTGCAATTATGCCAAATATGGCAATTCTATTTAACTTTTTTTGTACTTTGATGTAGAATGAAAGGAGAGTAAGGAGCACAATGGCATGACAAAGCAAGTTTTGTCGCTCCATTATATATTTCATTAATGGTGAAAAAATGAACAAACAATCAAATATTATTTTAGATGGCACACTGATTGCCAAGCTACGGGTTGAAATCCAAGATTTGTTTTTGGTAACAAATATAAAAATACCTTCCGAAGCTAAACAAGGCGTAATTATTTTTCAAGGCGACTTACGTTTGGATGACTCTGAAGTTGTTTACGATGCGATAGCCAAACGATGGCTACCACTTGATTACACTCCCATGCTTCAGCGTAATCAAAACCAGATTGAATTGATTGCTAATCCAGGCGTAGTACATCCAAAGCCGAGCAATCCCTTGATTAACTTGGTTTTATTTATCCTGACGGTTTTATCAGTTTTGGGAGTCAGTCTCATGAATGAAGGAATTAATCCCTTAGAAAATCCAGCTGGAATTTTACAGGGATTGCCCTTTACTATTGCCTTTTTAGCTATTCTAGGTGCCCATGAATTTGGACATTATTTTCTGGCACGATATCATAAAGTTGCTGTTACACTGCCTTATTTCATCCCATTCCCAAATATCATCGGTACATTTGGAGCATTTATCCAACTCCGCTCGCCGACAATCACTCGTAAACAACTGTTTGATGTGGGCGTGGCGGGTCCCATTGCAGGTTTAGTGATTGCCTTACCTGTATTAGTCATAGGACTGTTCAATTCGACAATAGAACCGTTACCGACTGTGGGAGGAGGATACCTCATGGAAGGCAATTCGATATTTTACTGGGGCTTGAAACTGATGATTTTTGGACAAGCGTTACCCTCAAATGGCATGGATGTTTTTCTACATCCTCTGGCATGGGCGGGCTGGCTTGGCTTATTGGTGACGATGCTTAATCTAGTTCCCGTAGGGCAGTTGGATGGCGGACATATTGCTTATGTCTTGTTTGGAAAAGCTACCCGTACAATCGGATATGTCATAATTATTCTCATGTTAATCGGCAGTTATTTTTCTTTGACATGGCTATTTTGGGCATTGCTCATATTCGTATTGGTTGGTGTCGGACATCCCCCTCCTCTAAATGAAGTGGCTCCCTTAGATAATCAACGCAAGTTATTAGGATATGTCATGTTGGTTGTATTTATTTTGTTATTTACTCCTATACCATTAGAACTTGTAGGCGTTTAATAATGATAAACAATGCTCCTCCCACAAACTATCATGTAACCATTGCCATTAATAAAAAAGAACAATTACGTCCTCTATTGATATTGGGCTATTACATTGCCAAATGTCGTGGAGGAAAAATGACAGTCGTTCATGTTTCTCGTTCAGGAAAAATACCTGACTGGTTAGAAAACTATATCAAGTCCAACAACGTTAATGTCGACATCATTTGCCAGCAAGAAACATCAGCCGCTAAGGGGATTTTGCAGTATGTAAAACGCAACCGCCCAAATTTGTTATTGGTTGGTTGGAAAGGTGATGTTTCCAAAGTAGGCTATTTACTAAGCACAACATTAGACATGGTGTTGTTTCAAGCACAGTGCGATGTTATGATTGTTCGGGCAAACTCGACATGGCCTGAGTCGTCATTATTTCATAAATCTCAAATAAATGTCTTAGCACCTATTGCAGGTGGTCCCAATGTTCCAATAGGTGCAGATATTATTGTTGATGCACTTCCTCATGCAATTACCAAAGCTATTTATATCGTTCCCGATATTGCAGACAGTGCCAAAGTTGACGAAGGTAAATTATTCCTGGATAGGTTTATTGAAATATGGGTAGATAATCCTCCTTTAAGTACCCAAGTTGTCATGGCACGTAATATTACTGAGGGCATCTTAGCTGAAAGCAAAAACCATGACATAGTGGTATTAGGTGCTGGCAGAGATAGCATTTTAGACCGTTTTTTATTTGGTCAAATCCCCCAAAAAGTTGGGCAAAAGTTTCCAAAAACGACGATTATCTATAAAAAATTCGACGGTAGTTTTGGTACATTTCTACTCCGATTGTGGCGGCGAAGTACACACTTTCTACCCATCATGAGCCAAAAAGAGCAGATTGACTTGTATCAAGAGGTACGAAATGGTGCTAGACCTGATGTTGATTTTTTCATGATGATTGGCTTGGCGGCGGGGATTGCGGCTTTAGGATTGTTGCTGAATAGTCCAGCAGTAATTATCGGTGCTATGTTAGTTGCTCCCTTAATGTCCGCTATCATGGGTATTGGCTTGGCAATTGTACAATCGGATATTAGATTACTCAGAATCTCTATCGAATCTACATTTCGGGGCATAATGTTAGCTATTTTAATGGGCTTTATATTCGGCTTAGTATTTTTGAACATTGACCCCACAGCAGAAGTATTAGCCAGAACGCAACCATCATTGTTAGATTTAGGAGTGGCACTTGTTTCAGGTTTAGCAGGAGCTTATGCGATATGTCGCAAAGATGTTTCTTCATCCTTGCCAGGCGTAGCCATTGCCGCCGCTTTAGTTCCTCCATTAGTAACAGTTGGTTTAGGGAGTGCTTGGGCAATACGCACAGTGATTACGATGGGATTTGCCATTGCTTTAGTCGAGTTGCAAATTGCTGGGGGAGCGTTATTACTTTTCTTGACCAACTTGATAGCTATTGTCGCCGCTAGTGGATTGATATTTTTTTCTTACGGTTTCAGACCACATCACAAAAAGGATGACCAGCTATGGGTGTTTAAACAAGGTGCTATCGTCGCCATGATATTTCTTGCCATCGTCGTTATTATCTTGGCAAGCCTAACTGTTCGCTCATTTCGGGAAGTGAGCCTAGCAAAAGCAGAATCGGCATTTAACCAAAATATTGAGCAAGTTTTGCATGAGGAAATCCAAAACATCAGTTTGCGTGCTTCATTAGACAAGTGGAAAAAATCTGATGGAGAAGACGATACATTTCATTTGGAAGTTTATGTCCGCTCACCTTACAACATTTCTCATAGGGAAGTTGTTGACATGCAAACTAACGTGGCTAGCAAATTAGATTTAGACCGCACATTTTCATTGGTGGTAATTGTTCTACGCACTACGGAAGTAGACCCGATTGTGCCACCAACTCCGACCTCGACTCCCACCAATACACCAACTCATACATCTACACCAACTCCAACGCCGACAAACACGCCTACTCCAACCTACACCTTTACGCCGACCAGTACTCCTACAGCAACGAACACGCCGACTAATACCCGTACACCGACTAAAACTCCGACTCCAATATTGTCATCAACAAGAACATCCACATCATTCCCAACCGATACGCCAACTTCTACTTCAACATTTACCATAACTCCAACACCTACCCCATTATCTGCCGTCGTAGGAGATACGCAAGGCAACGGCTTAAGATTACGTGATGTTCCCGCAGGTCGTCGAATAGGTAATTTACCTGAAGGCACATCTGTGAAAGTGCTTAATCGCAATATCAAACGTGTTGATGATATAGTTTGGGTTGAAATTATCTTGGAGGATGGCAGACATGCCTGGGTTGCCCGTGAATATTTGGAAATCACCCCGCATTTGCCATAGAAACCAGTCGGGGGTTCCCAACGGCTTACCTCCTTTTTGCCTTAAATATAATTTCCTACCCGACACACTTCTAGTGGGGCGGGGTGATAGTTTTGAATTAAAAACTGTATTCGTAGCCATCCGCACCTTGTATCAATTCCTGTTCGCCTGTCTCACCAACGCAAGCCGCATCTATCCAGTGGTCTTTGTCGTAGCCTTGCTTAGTGCGATTGTATTTTGTTCTACCACCACTCCAAAAGCTAACTGGCAAACCAAACTTTTTCAACACGTCACCGATGGCATATCTAATGGCATTGATCGCCGCCGCATCTCTCAATGGTTGTTTTGCTTGAGCCTGTAGCTTTGTCAACACGGCAGGCTTGTTTTTCAAAAAGACCTTCACGTCTTGATTGCCTTTTTTCTGGTTGCACTTATGACAAGCTAAGGTCAAGTTGCTAACTCTATCCGAACCG
>NBMH01000247.1 GCA_002084875.1 Anaerolineaceae bacterium 4572_78
ATAGGCTCTTCAGCATGCCAAACAATTTTTGGTAATATTTCGGCGGCATTAGCCTTAATAATTTTTTGGCGATGCTCTGACTTGATAACATTTGCTACTTGGCGTGCATAACCTGTCTCATCAAAAGATTTTTCACCAAAACCAATTGAAAATGTTTTAACAGGTTCACTTAAACACTGAGACATCCAATAAGACACAGAACTAGAATCTATCCCACCACTTAAAAATGCTCCGAAAGGTACATCACTCATCAAACGTATTTTTACTGAATCATATAACAATTCGTTAAATTCGGCAAGATGTATTTTTTCGCCTTTGTCTATATTCTCATGATAAGTCAATTTCCAATATTCAACATCTTGCACTGTACCATCTTTTTCAACAAGTAAATAATGAGCAGGCAGTAATTGACGAATGTGTGCAAAAAGTGTATAGGGAGCAGGGGTGTAATTCAATGCCAAGTAGTAAGCTAAGGATTCATAATCAATAGTACGCTCTATAGAATAGTCGCTTAAAATAGCTTTAATTTCTGACCCAAAGAAAAATGCATGTGGCATACATGCAAAAAATAGGGGCTTTATTCCCAATCTATCACGCACCAACCATAATCGTTGTCGCGGTTCGTCCCACAAAGCAAAAGCGAACATGCCATTAAAACGTTGCACACAATCAACACCCCACTCCTCATAAGCATGAACAATTACTTCTGTATCAGTATTTGATTGAAATATGTGTCCTCGTTTGCGTAAATCTTTTCTAACTTCAAGAAAATTATAAATTTCGCCGTTATATGTTATCCAAATTGTACCATCTTCATTACACATCGGTTGTTTTCCAGAAGGGGATAAGTCAATAATGGCTAAACGACGATGCCCTAATCCAATTGCTCCCCAACAATCCCAATCAGAAAACTGGTGGGAATGAAAATTTTAAGTGGGTTAAAAAGTGTGGCAATTCTTAAAACCAAAATCAATGTTTCTAATCCCGTAGAAAATGAAACTGTACTTTTGCCTGTTCGCTTTTCCACTTGAATAGGTGTGTATAACACATTGTAACCTTGACTTAATAAAGCCATTGTAATGGTAGTTGAAAATGAAAACCCTGATGGGCAAAGGTGCATGTATCTTAAAACAACATCTCTTCGCATGAGTCTTAACCCTGAATTAAGGTCGGGAATTGATTGGCTCGTGAGGTAATTCGCCATTGAACCCAAAAACCATTTTCCTGGCATTCTCCACAACGGACTATGGACAAGGCTAGTACGTTGCCCTACTACCATGTCGTATCCTTCCTGCAACTCCCATAAACTTATCACATCACTTACTTTATGTTGTCCATCAGAATCCATCGTTAAAACAAAATCGGTTTTGGCATTTTTTATGCCTGTTTTGAGAGCTGCCCCATAACCTAGATTTCGAGGATGGTTTATCAAATGAATATCTAACTCTTCCACAACTTGTTGAGTATTATCAGTCGAACCATCATTGACAACAATAATTTCTGATACGAAATCAGCACATTCTTTTTTTAATTGCACTAAAACTGAACCGATTGATTCAGTTTCATTAAAAGCTGGGATAATAATAGTTATAGGTTGCAGTTGACCAGAGTTCATAAAAATAATGACTTCTATGATTAGCCCTGACAGGTCTCTAAAAACCTGTCAGGTCTGACCATGTTTTAATTCTTCAACACTATCGGCAAATAAATCTTAGGAGGTTGTTCAGATTCCATTTCTTCACCTGCCAAGATAAACTCACTCAATCCACAGATACCGATACTAAGCTGATTAGCTACCGAACGGTCATAACTCGTCGGCGTACATGTATCTGTGCTGATTTGGGCAACATCATGCCAATTATCGTCTTTATATTTAAATATCCTCAAGGTTAATTCTATAGTTTCACTGACTGCTCCCGAAGGCACTTCAATTGTTACACCTGTATCGTCAGTATTTGTGAAGACAATCGTTTGACCATTGGACGAGATGACATGACGATGTAAAATGGTAATGACATGCGTTGCCGACACCATGCCGACTCCATTTTGGGCTTTAACGGTGATTTGTTTTACGCCGTCTTCAGTCCATATAAAGGTGGCATGATTTTGTTGATGAGTTACATCGGGCATGTCGGTCGCTGACCAGTGATATGTTATCGGCAAAGTTGTGGTCAGTGGGCTGACTGTAGCCGTGAAAGCATAAGCAACATTAATTTTGCCCGTCGCATTCCCTGAAATGATTACCTCACTTGGAGCAACATCTGTTGGCACAAAAGTCAAATTCAAGCCGACAATCACCGGGTCATGGTCAGATGCCCGATAAGCATCAGGAGTGTATAAATCTTCGGGCTTCGGTGTACCTGTGTCTGGCACTTCCTGATTGTAATCAATGACCGAAGGTTCGTCAGCATTGATATGCCATTCAGTAGCACCCATCACTTGCGGAGTCATACTCGGGCTTGCCAATGCATGGTCGAGATAACCCGACTCGCCATCAAAGACATAAGAATAAGCTAGGTGTTTTTGGAACATCTTAATCAAGTTGCCATAACCATGTGCTTCGATTGCTCGAATTGGGTCTTCGAAGGCATAAGCGTTCAGGTCGCCGATAATCAAGAATTTGTCATTGCCACTAGCGGTTGGGTCAGTCGCTAACCATGCCACCAATTCCTCAGAGGCTTGTGTACGGACTCCATTACAGTTGCCTTGTCCATCTCCCATATCGGGGTCGCCCATATCATCGCATGACGAACCTTTGGATTTGAAATGGTTCACGACGACTGTAAATTTTTCATCCGTCGCTTTTTCGGCAAAGGTTTGGACTAATGGTTGGCGATTCTTTTGAGCAAATGCCCCTGTATTCGAGGTTACGGCTGAGCCAACTACGGTAATCGTTTCGGTATTGTAGATGAAACCGACCGTAATTTGGTCGCCACCAACTTGACTCATGCCAGGATCCACGAAGGCGTAAGTGGTATGAGTAATATACTCATTCATGCCACTTACCAAATCATAAATAGCACTATCGGTATCATAACCGTTATTTTCAATTTCCATCAAGCCGTACACATCGGCATTGATTGAACCCATAGCGGCGATAATCTTGACCCGTTGACGACTAAATTCTTCGGCATTATCTGCCCCACGTGAGCCAAAGGTTGTGAAGTAATTTAGGACATTGAAACTAGCCACTTTGATACTGCCATCTACATGTTCGGGGGTAGCGGTTCGTTCGTTGACTCGCTCAAATGTGGGAGCCTGTGTCGGATGGAGGCGATAATCCACGTTTGAACCTGAATTTATCAAGCCTTCATCAAGCACTCCGATAAGTTCACTGACCTTATCACCCGCCCTCACTGTGTTATTTTCGCCGATGTAAGGAATGGGGTCAGGTGCTTGATGGCTACTACCATCATCAAGGACGAGCGAACGGCGTTGATTTTCATCGGTAAGGTCAATTGCCTGTTGACTGCTGGGAGTGTAGACATTTGTCGCCTTGAATAATCGTCCACCTTCAGCTAGAGTCAACTGCCCATACTTGCCTAAGAAGTAGTTTTGTACCACAGTCATGTCATGGTCTAATTTGACGAGCATACCCTCGTACATTTCAAGTTCGCCATTGACGCTTTCGGGCAGAGTTACAATCGTGGGTGAAATGACGTTGCCTGTGCTGACTATCTCAACCGCAGAAATATTACCTAATTGAGTACCATCATTGTATTCGCTAACTGTACCGCTTACACTTACATAATCGCCATTATCGACGGGGTAAGCGTTGTTATAGTCATAGACAAAAATACCATCCGATGTGAGCAAATTACCATCGCCGATTGGGTCTTGAATGAAGAATCCGCTCATGCCATCTTGGAAATCGCCTACGACCACTCCTTCTAAGGTAACATTTTGTCCTATGAACTGACTGGCGAGTCCTTCACCTTGAATTAATGGAATGGTTGCTTGACCAACGATAGTATTTGCCACATTACCAAATACGCTCATGGGATAGTTATCAGCGTTTAGAGCATAATCATCATTGACGATGAGCAATCCCTCTTCATCAGGTGCCATGACCGAAAATTCGACGATTGCTGTAGCATGCGGGGCAAGACTCGCAATATCCCATTGCAATACACCACCCGTCAAGTTTGCTGTGCCATGGCCAACGAGGGTAACGCTCATGGGGATGGTGTCAGTCAAAACGAGATTGCTTAAGACAAGGTTGGTATTGTTATGGATAATTAAGGTGTAGGTGAATATTTCACCTGCTCCGATATTGCCAGGAGCAGTCTTGCTTAGTGAAACAAAACCAATATCGCCATCATCACGTGGCTCGATTTTGAAATTGTTGTAGCCGTAATTTAACGGTCCTTGCACATGCATCAGGGGTCACAGTTACATTTTCAACCCGAACCAAAACACTTTCGTATTGTTCGGCATTAGCATTAGCTGTTGTAACAGTTTCATAAGGTGGTAAGGAATTATCTGAACTAATGACTGTTACCTCATTTCCTGAAGCAAATTCGGTCATGCCATAATATTCGATAATTTCACCCATTACCTGCACATGGTCGCCAACACTAAAAGTACCACTTGGTTTGTAGAGCATGATGCCATTCCATGCACCTGCTCCATCTTGAATGAAGATGTTATCACCAAAATCAGCTGTAACAATTCCTTCTGTGGTTACAACTTGGTCTTTGAAAGGCGAGTCGCCGCTGGAGTCTTCGGTATATTGGATATCATGAATGGTAATAGTACCAACAATGGTATTGACAGCTTCGCCCATGACTGTATCACTATCCGAAGTAAAGGCGTAGTCATCATTGCGAATAATTATCCCTGATGTTATCGGGGCTGTTACCACAAATTGAACCATGACCGTTTCTTGGTCAGCTACATCGCCGATATTCCACTGTACTTGGAGCTTCCTTGTCAAAATTCATCACACCTGTTTGTCGAATATCGTCGTCATGGCGTGGCTTAATTTTGAAGTTGCTATAGCTATAATTCAACGGACCCTGCACATAAGCCAATGTGTCATCTTGTGCAGGTGAGTATGTATAACTATCGTTATCATCTACGACAACCGCTCCACTGCCATCGTCGATTTCCCACTCACCATAGCCTAAATCTGGATTGGTAACAGTGACATTTTCAGTACGGACTAAGACACCTTCATATTGTTCATCGGCAACATCGCCCGTCTCAAGAATTTCAAAAGATGGGAGTGCATTTCCACTGCTAATGACAACAACATCAGGGGAAGCAATTTCGGTCAATCCGTTATATTCGATAACTTCACCTATGACCTGCACATGGTCGCCAACTTCGAGCATGTCGCCGATGTTTGAGCCATAGAGCATGATACCATTCCATGCACCATCGCCATCTTGGATGAAAATATTGCTACCAAAATCGGCGGTAACAATTCCTTCGGTGCCGACAGTTTGGTCGGCGTATGTTGAGGCATCATCCGTATCAGGGTCAGAAACAAATTGAATGTCGTAGATAGAAGCATAAGGATAAACGATTGTTTCAGCAATCGCAGTATTATTGCCAGTTGGGTCATTGATGTTATCCGTTGAGACCGTAACTTGATTGCTCAACAAAGTAGGGGTTGTTACATTATCAACTGTGACTGTTACCATGAAGGTATACTTTGTCTCAGCGGTAATATCGCTCAAATCCCATGTAATCACGCCTGCCGATTCATTAGCAGTAAAACCACCATCATTGCTTTCGGCGATAAAAGTAACCGACGGCAAAGTATCGGTCATCATTACATTGGTTGCTAATGTCTTGCCATAAGTTTGTACGATTATCGTGTAAGCGTAAGTATCCTCACCAAGAATAATCGGAGGCACTGATTTACTAACGGTAAGGTCTAAATCGGTTACACTCGTTTGCCATGTTGCCTGATTATTTGTCAGGTCACTGTCGACTGTGGACGATGTGATTTCGACCATGTTGGTAATGATGGAACCAACGAGGATTGTATCTGACACTGAAACGACCAAGTTAAATGACATGTTCGTTTCGGTAAATGTGCCGACCGTCCAATCTAATTCGCCAGTGGCTCCAGCAACACATGCCGTACAATCAAAACCGCTATCATCCGACAAATACGACACACCGTCGGGCAGAGTATCGTCGATAGCGACATCTTCGGCAGGGACAGCGATGGCGTTACTAACTGTAATCGTATATGTCATGACATGACCAGGTAGGATTATGGCAGGTGCAGTTTTCTCAATAGCAAGATTAACGGGGCACATCACCTTGATACAAAGCTACTGCATCGGCTCCATTTTGTACCCAGTACGTATCAGGGACAACAATAACTAATCCATCAAGTGGGGTATTTCCTACACCACCATCGTACAACTCGACAAATTCCTCTGTTTCAGTACCAGGTGTATCGGCATCCACCTCATTGATAACCAATGGGGCTTCAATCGGTTCGTATTGGACATTAAACGAGGCAGAATCACTTCCCATGCCAACAGGTGAATCATAATCGGCGGTATTCATGACCGTATCTCCATAATCAGCTGTTTGATTATTAAGCCATGCGTCGAATGTAACAGATGTTGGTAAAGTGTCAGTCATCATGATATCTGATATAGTGCTTGCTGATAAGTTAGATATGCTAATGGTATAAGTTATATCGCCTTGATAGGCAACATTGATTTCAGGGTAGACTTGCTTGCTAAATTCAATAGCAGACATGACCTAAATTCAATAGCAGACATGACCTCAAACGTTGCCGAATCGGAACCGATATAATCGTTATATTTGTAGTATGCCGTATTCTCGACCATGTCTCTATATTCGCCGTTATGGGTAACAACGAATGAAAGCATGATTGATTCACCATTGATAATGTCGCCTGTCCATGAGATTTGTCCACTATCTTCGGTAGCACTATCTTGCTCAATCCAGCGAGCAAAGGTAACATTCGAGGGCAAGGCATCGGTTATCACGACTCCAC
>NBMH01000085.1 GCA_002084875.1 Anaerolineaceae bacterium 4572_78
GGTCAAATCATCATCACGGGTACAGCCGTTACGACTGAACCCATGACGTATTTTACCAATACCGCATTTATCGGCAGTGATACCCCCGATGATAATGATGATAACAACGACGATACCGTAACAGGTACAGTTGAATCGATAATCATCGGCAACCCACAAATTGGTATAGTGAAGACAGACCATATTACCCAAGTGGTGCCAGGTCAACTCGTCACTTATACGATTAGCTTCTCGAATTATGGTTATGCGACTGCCGAAAATGTTATCATTACTGACACATTGCCCGAGCATGTAACTTATCAAAGTTGCCAACCATTGCCATGTGATTATCAAGATGGTATGGTCATATTTAACATCGGTACACTACCACCAGGTAGTGCAAGCATCGTGCTTGTGCGAGTTCAGGTTGATAACGACATCCCAACAATGACCACCTTCATTACAAATACAGTGATGATAACCACATCAACGCCTGATACTGTCATCACCATGCCGCCTGATAATCCTGATGATAACAGCGACATAGATAGCAATGAAATTCTGTATCCGTTGATTGAAATCGACAAACGAGTGTCTGTGCCAGATACGGTCAATCAAGAAACAGTACGCTATACGATTGACATTACAAATGCGGGAGATTTGCCGTTATATCCCTTGATTGTAACCGACACCCTCGACCCAGTGTTGGATGTAATCGATGAAAGTTATGTGCCTGTCGAACCAAGTTATATAAGTCCCGATAAATTAACGTTGGTTTGGGATAACTTGATTGATGAGCCGCTGATGCCAAACGACACGGTCAGTGTCAGCTTTGATGTCTTGGTCAATACCATTATTACTGGGACATATTACAATCTGGTTACGACCACCGCTGTTTATACGGATGGTCAAAATAATGGAATTGTTACTGATAGCGACGATGAGCCGCTCATGGTTCAAGACCCGGGCGTAGATGTGTTCAAGCAAGTCATACCACCTGGCTTAGACCCGAATCAATTTATCACTTTCACCATTCATGTCACCAATACAGGACGAAGCATGCTCGATGTAGTGCCGTTGTTTGATTATTTTGAGTCAAAACATATCACATTAACCCATGCTACACCGCAGGCAAATCGTTGGGGTATGCATGATGTTGAAAACGAAATGGGCTTTATTCGTTGGGATGATTTGACTGCACTACCACCGTATGGCTTTGGACGAAACTTATTGCCAGGTGAAAGCTTTGTCATTACGACTGTCTTTAGAGGTATCAATGAATTTGAAGTGACCACCAATACTGCTGTCATTACGGAGGCGATTGATGTGCATGACAATGTAACCCAAGATGACAACTCGGCATCACCCGTTATCTACGACCCAAGTACAATTGAACTACTTAGCTTTACGGCGAGTCAGCATGGTTTTGATATGGTCAAGGTCGAATGGCAGACATGGGTTGAGCGAGATAATTATGGATTCAGATTGTTGCGTGGTCAAATGCCACTTCAAAAAGATAGTGAGCCAGATATCGAGGATGCGACTGAAATTGCCTTCATCGCTGGGCGAGGTATGGGACTTTTGTCAGGGAATAGCTATACCTATTTTGACAGAACAAGCGTTGTCGCTCCATCGTATCAATATTGGCTAGTAGATGTGGATTTGTCAGGTGAGGAGACCATTCACGGTCCTGTCACTGTGCGGACGAGTAGAGGGTATGTGATTTATCTGCCGATTGTGATAAAGTAAGTGAATGTCTGACTAGCTCACATGCACAATGACATCAGAAACAATTACCTGTTCTGAATAGCCATCGATTGTAACCCAAATGAGAACATGATAAAGTCCTCGTTTGTCTTCATGGTTAAATGTTATATCAGCAATAAATGTACCGTCATTGTTGACTAGAGGATTAAATGCATGAAAAATTTTGGCTGAAGAGATATATGTACCACTAGATTCTAGTTCTGTTTCGCTCATCGGTTTTAGGAAAGGTTCATAAGAAATGCCGATGAGCGGGGTGTGAACTGATGATAATAGACTGCCTTGCACTTGATGCGTGCTACCAAGTGGCAACTGTTTTGGTAGTAATTGTAATTGGATGTAATGGCTAACAAATTCCTGTACAATACAAAATTGCCCTGTATCTGGATTATAGGTAATCCCTATTCCAAGATGGGTATGAACAGGATTAAGAATGGTATTGCGATGTTCCTGACTGCTCATTAACGATTGTTGTTCTTGCCTAAGCAAACTTTCCCAATCATAAATGGGAGCAGGTGAACCATCTGCAAAACGTACCCACATGGTACTAATATTTTCGGAAATTACATTCAAGCCACCAACTGCACTATAACGATGGTCAGGACCCTCACCCGCCATGTTTTGATGGCTAAAAAAATTATTGCCCGCCATATCTTGGGCATGATTTTGTCCCGCTAGTGTAGCGGTGCTGTCCCAAGCAACAACAGCAAGCCCAGCATTAGCTCGGTCGGCATTGACTAAATTCAACATCAGATTTTTGAGTGATGCTATGTCAGGTGGAAATAAGTTTTGACTATCACCTTGTGGAGTTGGTTCAATAATGACAATAGTTTGGGTTTGGCTAGGCATAGCTAAAATTACTTGCGGGGTGGGGCTGGAATAAGATGTTATATTTTCTACTTGTGGTGTTGATTTTTTTGGCTTAGCTGTATGAGTTATGGCTGGAGGGTCAAAGCTTGCTTTGACAGTTGAAATAGATATAACATCATCAATTTTTGATGTTGCTTTGATAAAGTCAACAGTTAATGTTGGGCTTGGGATATCCAATATCACTTTTGTTGGTTGTATGGTGGTAAAAGGTGTTGAGGTTGATATTGGAGATGATATATTTACTATTGGCGTAGGAGGAAGCATTTGTGTCGAGGACGATAAACGTATATAAATCATCAGCAAAAGAATTAAAAAAACAAATAACAAAATATAGTTCATCCCCATGTTAAAAAAGCGGATATTTTTCATAGTGTTTTCCTTTTTCTATAAGCTCATGTAATTTTTCTAGGGCTGTTTAATGCTAAAACAAAGTAATTATTGATTCCCCTTTTGTCAGTAGCCCCCACCCTCTCCCAGCAGGCGGGGCAAGGGTGGGGGCATCTTACACCCTCTCCCAGCAGGCGGGGCAAGGGTGGGGGCATCTTACTCCCTCTCCCTGTGGGGAGGGTCTGGGGTGGGGTATGAACGGTTACCAAGAAATCTATTTTTCAGGTTCTTCTAGCAGATTCCACAATTCCGATAAATTTTTCATCAATACTTCAGGATATTTATCAGGGCTACCATTCGTTTGCTCAATGACAATTACTTCATGCGATTCATCAGAATCATGAACGGTTAATGTTTGTACCAGACAACCATCACATTCTGTAACGGATGGAATCTCCATTTCTCTAAAAGCAGGCTTTTCCACAAACTCGAATAACCATGTAATCTCATCGGGTTCAATCGACAATATACTACCATCTGCTTTTTCAATTTGCCCTGTTTTGTAGATTGTCCATTGTTGCCAGTCATCACTCTCGTGAGTCTGACGTTGATATACAATGACGGTGTTAGGAAAATCAGTCATTTTGCCACTTGTGGGAACGGGTGTACTTTTTTCCTCAATGAGTCGTTTACCATCAATCATGCATAGAACAACAAAGTCTTTTGTATCTGTATGAAACTCATACACAGACTCTTGTGCCTCCAAAACCATAACATATCCATCTGTCACAACTTGGGCATACATTGTGTTTGGTTGTGGGCACCCCAAGCTACGGTCTGCCCATTGTTGCTCTTCTACCTGTTTGGTGTTAATTTCATCAGCGGCAATAGTAACTTCAGCTTTTGCCATAACTATTTTTTTTGCTTCGGCGAGTAATTTTTGAATACTTCCAGAACCTAAGGATGCCTCACCTATCTCAATTGGCGTGGCAACAGGCGAGGCTGGTTTGGCAATTGTTTTTGTCGTGGCTGTACCTCGACATGCTAACATCAATGAACTAATAACAACTAATAGTAATAGAAATTTTTTCATAGAATATATTATACATGAAAAGCGAAATTGAGCAAATAAAAGCTATTCTTTTTCCTCAGCAATGTTATGCACTCCTATTGTGGCTTGAAATTAAATATATCTGCCAATAATTGCCAATAATTTCCTTCTGGTATAAAATGGTCATACAGTAAATTTTTTGAGGTAATCTATGATTTCAACAATAGTGTGTACCTACAATCGAGCTGATTTGCTTAGAGATGTGTTGCAGACGCTGTGTGAGCAAACTCTGCCCAAGTCAGAATACGAAATTATTATTATTGACAACAACTCTCATGACCATACTCAAACGGTCGCCCATGAATTTTGCCAGCGTTACCCCAATATTCGCTATGCCGTCGAAATGAAAATTGGTTTATCGCATTGCCGTAATCACGGTTGGAAAATTGCCAAAGGAGAGTATATTGCTTATACTGATGACGATTGCAAAAATCCTTCTCATTGGTTGACCCTTGCCAAGAAAATTATTGATGAAGTGCATCCAGCTTCGTTTGGTGGTCCCTTTTATCCATTTTACAATAGTCCTAGACCGAAATGGTTTAAGACAAATTACGGTTCGGGTGTTGTATCTACCACACCACGTCCTCTGGTTGGCGAAGAGCAAATCAGCGGCATGAACAACTTTTATCGGCGGTCAATCTTGCTGGATTTAGGTGGATTCAATCCTAATTTAGGCATGACTGGCAACGCAATTGCATATGGTGAGGAAACAGACCTGATTCGACGGATTCGTGCCGAAAAACCCGCTGAAGTAATCTACTACCATCCTGATTTGTATGTCTATCATTTAGTACGTCACGAAAAAATGATGTTGTGGTGGAACATGCGAATGTGGTTTTCAGGGGCATGGACAACATATCTTGCTTTGCGAGGCGAATCAATCCCCCAGTTAAGTTATTTCCAAATTTTGAAACAAAGTATTTATTGGCTTTTTATATTTGGTTTTGATGTCCTTAAGGGGGCTGTTTGGCGAGACCGTCAGCAATACCCGTATTGGCAAAATTATTTGTATGAACATTCTTTTCGTTACTTAAAATGGTTGGGAAGATTATACGGTCAGTTTAAGCGAAAGTTTTCACGCGTCTGAATTTGCCTGGAGTCCGCATTTATGAACAATCCGCATTTACACAATTATCATTATATTGATACACTTAATAACTTACGACAAGATATTTTAGTCTGGCTGAAAACCGTACATCAGCATGAACACACGGGCTATTACCGTTATTCATACAAAGGGTCATTACATTATCCATCGGCTCAAAGTGGTTTGGGGATGAGTTGTTTTGCCTTGCGAACATATTACACATTGGGAGCACTAGACGCAATTGAACCCAATGATTTGCAAGCATGGACAAATTATATCAAATCATTTCAAACTCACAAAGGGGTTTGTGACGGGTATTTTGAAGATACGGAATTATTGCGTGTGGTGGATAAAAAAATGGGACGGTTTCGACGGGACATGGGTGTGCGAAGGGCTGAAACAAGACAAGCATGTGGTACACTTTTGTCTGTCGGGGCAAAACCCCGTTATCCCGTCATCGCCGATTTACCACAAACTTCCGAGCAGTTGATTGATTATATCTATGCTCTCCCTTGGCTGGATAATCCATGGCATGCTGGCAGCCATACTTCGCACTTGGCATTTTTCCTGAAACTCAATGCCGATGTTTTTGGCTACACAGATAAATTTGCCGAATTGATGCCTCTGATTTTAATCGAACTCGACCGCCTTCAAGACCCTGATACGGGGTCATGGTTTGGTGGCACACCTTCCATGCCACAAATTATTAACGGTGCCATGAAAGTTTTAACCATTTATGAATTGTTGCAACGCCCTTTTGCCTACCCTGAAAAATTGATTGATACCTGCTTAAATGCTAAAAATGATAGCAATGCTTGTGGCAACGTAGATATTACACTTGTTTTGCATCATTGCCAAAAATGGACAACATATCGCCAAAATGAAATTCGAGCCTTTGCTGAAGAACGGTTACAATCAATCATGAGTTTTCGTAAACCCGATGGGGCATTTTCATTTTTACCTGACACGACAGGGAAATATTATTACAAAGTCGAAATTTCACAAGGGTTAGTTGAAAGCGATTTGCATGGCACAAGTTTATTTACTTGGACGATTGCCATGTTAGCCGAGATATTGGGAATAGCGGATACGTTGGGATGGCATGTGCCGATAATTTAATTGAGGAAAAATAATGTCAATTAGAATATTACTTGTTGACGACCATGCAGTATTACGAACAGGCTTAACCCGTTTGCTTGATGATGAACCTGATATGCAGGTGGTGGGCGAAGCAAGCAATGGGCGAGAGGCACAATTGTTAATTGATAAAAAATGTCCTGATGTGGTAATAACCGATATTTCCATGCCAGAGTTAAATGGAATTGAAGGGGTTCGGGTATGGAGACAGTCATACCCGAACTTAAAAGTAATAATCCTTTCCATGCATGCCAATCGTGAGTATGTGTCGCGGGCGTTGCAAGTTGGAGCGAAAGGGTATGTGCCGAAACATGCCGTTGTGGACGAAGTTGTTCAAGCCGTTCGGGTTGTCATGGCTGGAAAAGCGTATCTTAGCCCTAGCATTTCCCAGTATGTTATTGATGGCTATCTTGTTCATGCTTCCTCAACAGAGACATTCGGTCCCAATTTAACTACTCGTGAAAGAGAAGTTGCCCAACTGATTGCCGAAGGACAATCCACTCGTCAGATAGCAGAAATGCTCTATGTTAGTGTCAAAACAGTAGAAACTCACCGTATAAACATTATGCGAAAACTTGATACCAAGAACCAAGCTGATATTATCAAGTATACAATTAAAATGGGTTGGATTACGTTAGATTAATTATTGTTTATGTTTTTTAGTAAATGAATACCCTACACCCCGTTCGGTAACAATATATCTTGGTTTTGAAGGGTTGACCTCGATTTTTCGTCTGATACGATAGACATGAACACGCAACACGTCCTCACCAATTTCGTCCAGAGGCCAAGTACGGCTAAGCAAAAAATTCGTAGTTACAATTCGACCTGCATTTCGCATAAGAATATACAAAATTTTCGTTTCAGTTGGGGTGAGCGAAACTACTTTGTTTGATAATATCACCTCCTGTTGCCCAAAATTGACAGCAAACCTATCATCAATTTTGGTGTTTGCTTCAAGAGCATAGCCGAAATCACCAATGCGGCGTAGCACACGCCGAACACGAGCGACTAATTCTCGTGGACTGAACGGCTTTGTGATGTAATCCTCTGCAAATGATTCTATTACTTCAATGACCGTATTTTCCTCATCAACAGAGGTCAGCATAACCACAGGTAAATCACTAAATTGCTGAACCGTTTTACAAAACCCCAAGCCATCCATACCAGGCATTTTTATATCTACGATGGCTAAATGTGGTAGCCCTTTGTTAGAAATTATAGCCATAGCCTCATCGCCTGAACGGGCAGTAAGCACCTCAAAACCTGCCTTATCAAGTTTATCTCGAACCAAATGCAAAATTGTTACATCATCATCAATCACCAAAATTCGTTGCGTTTGTACCAGGGGATGTTTACCCGCAAATTGAAGCATAAACTCCTTCTCATTCTTTATATAAATATATCATCTACTATCCTATTAAAAACCCAGCGATAAGTCAATTGTGGACTTTAAACTTGTTGTTCAATGAAAAAGCCTATATTCATCACCAGCGATGGTTAGACTGTCAAAGCAAGCTTTGAACAGCCCTACCCCGGATGGAATCTACCCCCCCTCAATCCCCCCGCATGCGGGGGGAAGTGACTGCTCCTCTCACTGTTTACGGGGAGGGCGGGGGTGGGGGTATAATGACAAGAGAGGGAGTGAATAATTATAAATTTTAATATCCAAGTAGTTAAAATTTCATATCTAAAACAGTTTCGGCTTAAATCCTTCTGAATTTAACACATCCATCACATTTTCACCGAAGCCCAACACAATCAAGCCCATTCGTTCACCATATTTAACAAGACTATCATCCACATACAACGAGGAAATTATGCCAACCACATGTTTATCGGCATGTTCAGGAAAAAAGTGGTGGACTTGTGGTAATAACTTTTTGGCAAATTCAGTGATGTATTCAGATTTTAATTTACTTTTTGTTTCATTGATAAGCAAATAGTTGTCACAACTAACAACGACATCAAACTTTTGATTATTTCGAGTAATTTGATGAATACGTTTGACACGAACTGCACTTTCGATATTTGACGTATCACAGCCAAACACATCCCGCACAACACGAGGGATACTAGGGGCGATTAAATCTTCAGCTATTGTTCCCATTTTATTAGAAAGTTCACCCCATTGTTGTCGCATCTCTTTTCTAAACTCACGTATTTCCCGTTCAGAACGTTCATCGGCAACACGTATTAATTCCTCTGTACGTTCTTGATATGTACGGATTGATTCATCCGTATGTTCTTGATAAGCATGCATTCTCTGTTCAGACTGCTTACGTGAAAGACGCATTTCTTCCTTAAATTCTTGAAATTCGTTTGAATTTTGCTCAACAGTCCGCATCAATTGAGCCATCATTGCTTTTAATTCGACAATACTATATTCATGTTGAGCAACTTGTTGTTCTAATCCAGTTATCATAATTTCCTCCAAAACTTTAGGATGATATAATTATACCACAACTTAAAACAATTTTCAAAAAAGACTCAAAAGCATTGGCAAATTTAACATTCCCTAGTATAATATTGGGAGTTAGAAGTAGCAGTGATTTCTAATCACGAGCTTCGCAATTGGAAATTGCGGCGACAAATATCTTTAATAAGGAAACATTATCATGCAACATTCACCAATTATAGCTTACTTATCAGAAACTAGCCCCGATAAAATTGAGACGGGTTTTTTGGCATATCTTGCCAACCTAACCGAAGTAGCAAAGGTTTCTCCTGAAACGGTAAAATCTATTATTAAGGAATTAGCTGACCAACGAACTTACATGAAGCTAATTGCTAGTGAAAATTATTCATCCCTCGCGACCCAATTGGCAATGGGCAATCTGCTCACCGATAAATATGCGGAGGGATTTCCACATCATCGCTTTTATGCTGGGTGTGACAATGTAGATGACATTGAGGCTTATGCATGTGAACAAGCAAAGAAACTTTTTGGTTGCGAACATGCTTATGTTCAGCCGCACAGTGGAGCAGATGCTAACATGGTCGCTTTTCTAGCGATATTAAAAACGCGTTTGGAGGCGGCTACTCTTAAACGATTGGAACAAAAAAATGTATCTAATCTATCCACCGAAGAATGGAATAAGCTACGCCATGAATTGGGTAATCAACGATTGTTGGCGTTGGATTATTATTCAGGCGGGCATTTGACGCATGGCTATCGTTTTAATGTCTCGGCTCAACTTTTTGAAAGTTTCAGCTACAATGTCAACCGTGAGACAAGTTTACTTGATTATGATGAGATTGAAGCCCAAGCAATGGAAGTCAGACCATTTATTCTGATGGCGGGTTATAGTGCCTATCCTCGCTTGGTCAATTTCCGCCGCATGCGTGAAATCGCCGATAAAGTGGGTGCAGTTTTTATGGTAGACATGGCTCACTTTGCAGGACTGGTAGCGGGCAAGGTCTTCACAGGAGATTATGACCCCGTTCCATTTGCTCATGTGGTAACGACAACTACACATAAGACTCTACGAGGACCACGAGGTGGCATGGTTTTATGCACAGATGAATTTTCCGAGCAGGTTGATAAAGGATGTCCATCTGTTTTGGGAGGACCCTTGCCCCATGCCATTGCTGCTAAAGCAGTTGCCTTTACCGAAGCAAATACACCTCAATTTAAAAAATATGCCAGTAAAATCGTCGAAAATTGTCAAACTATGGCAAAGGCTCTTATCGCCGAAGGTATGCATGTGGTCAGCGGAGGTACGGATAACCATCTTCTTTTGGTTGATGTACGACCATTTGAGCTTAATGGACGACAAGCCGAAAATGCACTGCGGGAATGTCGGCTGACCATGAATCGTAATGCACTTCCGTTTGATACTAATGGGCCTTGGTACACCAGTGGTTTGCGAATTGGTACACCAGCTATTACCACTTTGGGCATGTCTGAATCTGAAATGAAGGAAATTGCTAGTATCATAAAATTGGTCTTGGCACATACAAAAGTAAAAACGTTAAAATCAGGTAAAAAGAGTAAGGCAAAATATAGCTTAGCTGAATCGGCTAAAACCGAAGCAGTGGAGCGGGTAAAGACTCTGTTAGATAAATATCCTGTTTATCCACAATTAGACTTGACGTTTTTGCAAGAACATTTTGGATAGTCCATCGCTTTATCAATCGTTGTCCACAAAAAATTGCGAGGAGCTCCGAATAAAATTTATGATATTGAGCTCCTCGCAATTTTAGTTTCTGCGGATAAAATACATATTTACTTTAAAAATTGCTTGTTTTTTGTTTACGTGGTATACTTTATTCGTTATTTTGCTGATTTTGAGGGCAAAATTCGGGGTGACAATAGACGTAGGGCCGCTTGCGGAATTTCTACCAGACTCCCCTCTCCTTGCAAGGGGAGGGGCCGGGGGTGGGGTTTTGTAAAAATAGACATAGCTCTGTGCAGGCTTTTTTCACCGTAGAGTCCCGATTTGCTTAATACTAATCTAAGTACTACAATATCTTATCTATTAGTTTAATTGTTTTTTCATATCCAAAGAGTAATAAGAGGTAAAAACATGTTGATGGTCACATTACCTAAACAACTGGAAAAACAATTCCAGCAAATGGCACAAACTATTTATCCACAAGGACATTCTGAAAATGTTTTGATAGAAGCAATTGAATTATGGCTTGAAATAAAACGAAAAGAACAAACTGAAATCGAACGCTGTCTTAATAACCAAACTTTTGAAATTATGCAAGCCGAGTTGAATAAAAAATATCATGGTAAATGGATAGCTATTGCACATGGGAAATTGGTGTGGGTTGGTGACACCTTAGAAGAATTAAGTAATATTGCTCCTTCGGCATATCATCGCTTGATAATGCAAATCGGGCAAACGTATCCAGAAAAGGTTGAATTAGGATGGCAAACAACGTTTATTTAGTTTGTTGGGAAAGTCATGATTATTTTGGGATTGGGGTTCAGATTCAAAATTTAGCAGGGGATGTGTACAGTGCAAGTGAAACGTTGATACAACTTGATACCGGCTATAGCGGTGAATTGTTGATACCTGAGTTAATTTTTGAGTCTTTACAACTGGATACATGGGAATTACCAATTTCATTACCCACCTATGGTTCAACAATTACAGGTGAATCTTTTTCATTTCGGCAAGCACCTGTTAAAATTATTATCCCCAAAATCAACAAAGAGTATTATGCAACTGCTCAAACGTTTAATGGCTGTACTCGCTTATTGATTGGGCGGGCGTTTTTGCGACATTTTAAGGTGATTTTAGATTGGCAAGGTAAACAGACTTGTTTGATGGTACCAAAAACATAATAGCAAAGAAAAAATACATGTTTACTTTAAAAATTGCTTGTTTTTTGTTTATGTGGTATACTTTACTCGTTATTTTGCTGATATTTAGGGCAAAATTCGGGGTGACAATAGACGTAGGGCCGCTTGCGGAATTTCTACCTGTCATTCATGTCTAATATGCTAGCCTGCCCCGCCAGCACTGGGTGTTATTTTTGCATGTTGACAAGGCAAACTGGCTGGCATAGTTGGTTTGCCTTGAATTGATTTTGGTGGTGGTGTGGTTTTGTGGTATAATGTTTTACATGAGTAAATTTTTTATCTGAAAGGTAAAATACTATGAGTACATTACAAGTCAGTTTTGAATTACCACTACTATTAGCCACACAAATAGGCTTAGATATGGATAACATTAGTCAAGAAGTGAAAATAGGATTTGCCTTATTTTTATATGAGCATAAACGAATTTCATTGAGTAAGGCATGCGAAATAGGTGGTGTGAGTCTATGGGATTTTACGGACATGAATCGTCAGTGGGCTATCCCTATCAACTATAATACGAATGATTTATATGATGACTTGATGAAATTAGCCCATGTCTAGAATTGTTATCGCTGATTCAACATGCTTAATTGGTTTAAGCAAAATTGGTAAACTTGAGATACTTCATCAACTATTTGAGGAAATTGTCATTCCTCATGCCGTTTATCATGAAGTAGTGAATTTAGGTGCAGGGCGTTCAGGGGCAGAAGAAGTTAAACATGCCACATGGATAAAAGTGCAACATGTTCAAAACGAATTAGCCGTTCAAACACTTCGATTAACTTTAGGACATGGAGAATCAGAGGCAATTATTTTGGCATCTGAAACAAAGGCTGATTTTATCATTTTAGATGATTGGAGAGCGAGGAAAACCGCTACTTCTTTATCTTTAAACGTTGTCGGTACAGTGGGTGTATTGGCTAGGGCTGAACAAAAGAAACTCATTTCTAGTTTATCTGATATTCTTGAAGAGTTGCGGAAAGTTGGTTTTCGTTTACCAAAAACTTAAACTGACCAAATAACAAGGCATGGCTGGCGAGGGCAGGAGCTGGCTTCTATTCCTATTTAGCTGGTTGAACCAGTCCTGCCAGTGCTTAGTGTTATTTTTGCATGTTGACAAGGCAAAAGGCATGGCTGGCGAGGGCAGGAGCTGGCTTCTATTCCTATTTAGCTGGTTGAACCAGTCCTGCCAGTGCTTAGTGTTATTTTTGCATGTTGACAAGGCAAGCTGACTTTGCATGGTTGGTTTGCCTTGTTTTGATTTTGGTGGTTGTGTGGTTTTGTGGTATAATGAGTTTGGTTTTGTTTTTTTAATTTGAAAGGTGTTTTTTAATCAGCTAAAGATGTTACACTTTATGATTTGGAAACTAAATTTAATCTTCAGTTAAATCGAGATAATCAATTTTTTACTGAATGGCAAACTGACTTGCCAGAAATTATGCCACAAGAAAAGCAATTTTTGGACTTAGTGCAAGAAAATTATATGAATTTAATAAAGTATCCCGTGATGCTTGAAAATGCAGTCCAGTTGACGATATTATCTCCATTGCTTCACCTCGCTATACAAGAAAAGGTAATAAAGTAACATTTTGATAAGGCAAAAAACAGGCTACATTAGTTTACAAAATACCGAAAAAAGTGTATCATAGTAAGCAAAAATCTGTCAAAAAGCAAAGGAAAAAGGATAATACAAATGGAATTTACAAAAGAAGAAATTGAATACTTGAGGGATATTAGTATGAACCATACTGACCCCAAAATAAGAAAAAGAGCTTGGACGGTATATCTGAAAAGCTTGAAATACAGTCATAAGGAGATAGGTCACATAGTAGGACTAAGCCAAAAAACGTTGCGTCGCTATTTGCAAGCCCATCAGGACAAAGGTTGTGCCAGTTTTAGAGAAAGGAAGTCGCTATATACCCCGAAGCAAGTTGGAGGAGTATGCAGAGGAAATAAAGGAGGAGTTTGAAAAGAAAGAAGTGTTGTATGGTGAATACTACGAAAAGTTTGATGCTTTCAAGAAAGCCATAGATGGTTGTTTGGCAAAGACAAAGGATGTTTTCAAGGATACACTTTTAACCTTATTGAACCTGAAATTCCAACTTTTTGAAAATGTTACTTCATGACCGTTTTTAGTATAAACTAATGAGCATGTTCCTCATCCCACATTTCTTCACGGGTTTTACGCAGTTGAATTAAAACTTCTTCTTTTGTCATTTTAGCAAACGGGTGTTCTTTACGGACTTCTTCAAACCAACGTTTCATTTCCATTTACAAGTCAAACGGTTCAGGATAAACTACAATAACTTCTACTTCTTTGTATTCAGGTAATTCTGAAAGAGTGATTATTCCGTCACTATCGACAACTTGCTTAAAGTGATATGTTTTCATCTAAAGCCTCCTAAATTCAAAAAACTAAACCAAACCAATTATACCACAAAACCACCCAAATCAAAAAAAGCAAACTAGAGTCAAAATATGCTACAATCTGCGAGACTATTTTAATATTAATAGTCTGCCCTGCTGTGCGATATGGAAACCGCACCACATGGTAGGAATAATACAATGAGGTATCAGATGACAAAAAAACGAATGTATATAAGTGACGAATTGTAGAAAATGCCAACTACACACCGATCCCATTAGGCTCGGTGGGCTTGTGGGAAAAAAACACTGGTGGCAATTTATCCTCCTAACAACAGCATCAACAGGTTTTCCTGCCGCTGTTTCGATAAATCTATTTTGAGGTAATAGTATTATGCTAACTACATTAGAAATGAACGAAGTCAAACAATATGTATTGCGTGAATTACCACGCGTCTTGGAACAAGACCCACAATTCATCACATTTATTAATGGTATGTTCAATGGTCGCTTTCCAACACATGATGAATTTGCACATCTTTTGGACGAAGTTAAACTACTAAGAGAACAAACATATCAACGCTTTGAGCAAATCGACCAACGCTTTGAGCAAATCGACCAACGCTTTGAAAAAATCGACCAACGCTTTGAGCAAGTCGACCAACGCTTTGAAAAAGTCGACCAACGCTTTGAGCAAATCGACCAACGCTTTGAAAAAGTTGACCAACAGCTTCAAGAAGCCAAGCGGGATAGACTATACATGAAGCGTGATATTGCTAAGTTGCAAGCAGGTCAAGAACGACTATTCAAAAAAATGGATAGCCAAGAGGCATGGTTCAAATTGATTCTGGGTGAAATACGCCGTGAAAAAGGAAAAGCCTATGAAGATATATTTGCTGCTGGTCTCAGTTATGGTTTAAAAGACCATGATATCACTCCCGACAAAATTCAATTACGCCAAAAATTGGTTGATACAGATGGTCTTGTTTTCAAGGTAGGTTACAAAACCGAAGTTGACATAGTTGCCGAAGATGGTAAACTCATTGTTTTTGAGGTAAAGACCACAGCACGACCTGGCGATATAGATATATTTGCTTGGAAAGTCGAGCTTGTAACACATCAAAACCCTGATAAAACGGTAGAGGGTGTGTTTGTCTCTTTAGCCGCCGAGCCTGATATTCGTGAACGTTGTCAACAATATAATCTTAGATTGATTGAGTAATTGCAAGTCAACTGCTCACCGAACATAAAAGTATACAACAAACCTATAAATCCGATTTTCTCGAAAGTTGAATTTATAATATTTTAAGTGTTATTGACCAATACAAAATTTACAAGGATTAAATAAATGTCAACAAACAATTATCTCGTTACAGGGGGAGCGGGCTTTATCGGTTCCCACATAGCACACACATTGCATGAACAAGGACATGCTGTTCGTGTGTTGGATAATTTTAGCACTGGCTATCGTGAAAACTTAGCCGACATTGCCAATGAAATTGAGGTTATCGAAGGTAGTTTAGCGGACATGGCAACGGTTCGCCAAGCAGTCAATGGAATTAATTATATTTTACATCAAGCCGCTTTACCTTCAGTGCCGCGTTCAATTGATGACCCATTAATGTCACATACATACAACGCGACAGGAACATTAAACCTTCTTGTTGCCAGTCGAGATGCAGGAGTAAAGCGAGTCGTTTACGCTTCGTCATCATCGGTGTACGGGGATTCACCCACCATGCCCAAGGTGGAGACCATGCGACTCGAACCTAAATCACCTTACGCAGTTTCTAAATTGGCAGGAGAACATTATTGCAAAGTATTTTATCAACTGTACGGTTTGGAAACGATTTGCTTACGATACTTCAACGTTTTTGGTTCACGTCAAGACCCCAACTCGCCATATTCTGCAGTTATTCCTTTGTTTATCATTTCTATGCTCAAAGGCGAATCGCCAACCGTACATGGCGATGGGCTTCAATCGCGTGATTTCACCTATGTTGCCAACAATGTCCATGCTAATATTCTAGCTACCACATCCAAGCATGGAGCAGGACAGGCTTTTAATTTAGCATGTGGAGAACGATATACCTTGCTCCAATTGATAGATGCAATAAACGATATTCTTGGCACCAACATTGTGCCTGTTCATGTCGAATCGCGTCCAGGCGATATTAAACATTCACAAGCTGATATTACATCTACTAAGGAAGTGCTAGGCTATCAAAATCAAGTTAATTTCCGAACAGGCTTGGAAAAAACGGTTGAATGGTATGCCAAACAAATCTAAGGAAATAACATAATTATTCACCATTAAAATTCCATAAGGAGAATGATATTGCATGACAAATAAATGGATTAACTCACAAGTATTTTGGCAAAAACGTCGCGTGTGCGTCACAGGTGGCAATGGTTTTTTAGGTTCTCGTGTTGTTGAAAAATTACAGCAACGAGAGGCAAAGGCAATTTTTGTACCTGTTGAAAAAGACTATGATTTGGTGCAACCTGAAAATATCAAACGATTATTGGATGATGCTCAACCTGACATTATCATTCATTTAGCCGCCCAAGTAGGTGGCATTGGGGCAAATCGCTTACGTCCTGCTGAATTTTTCTATAATAATCTAATGATGGGTGTTCCTTTATTCCATGAGGCTTGGAAAAAAGGGATAGAGAAATTTGTGGCGATTGGTACAGTTTGTGCCTATCCGAAATTTACACCAATTCCATTTATGGAGGAAAATTTATGGGATGGCTATCCTGAAGAAACAAATGCCCCTTATGGGTTGGCAAAAAAGATGCTTTTAGTCCAATCACAAACCTATCGTGAGCAGTATGGTTTCAATTCGGTTTTTCTGTTGCCAGTCAATTTATATGGGCCTGGTGATAATTTTGATTTAGAAACATCGCATGTTATCCCTGCCTTGATTAGAAAGTGCATTGAGGCAAAAGAACGTGGTGAGAGTCATATTGTGGCTTGGGGAGATGGTTCACCCACACGAGAATTTTTGTATGTGGATGATGCAGCTGAAGGAATTTTGCTGGCAGCAGAACGATTGAATGATAGTCAACCTGTAAATTTAGGAAGTAGTTATGAAATTAGCATTAAGGATTTACTAGAACTCATTGTCAATTTGACGGGTTTTGAAGGTGAAATTATTTGGGATACTACTAAACCTAATGGGCAACCTCGCCGCAAGTTGGACACAAGTAGAGCAGAAAAATTGTTTGGATTTAAGGCAAAAACCAATTTCAAGGAAGGCTTACAAAAAACAATTGCCTTGTATAAATAACAATCTACGGAATAAAAATATTATTTTCTCAGATAACTTAAGATGTTTTACTATGACAAAATTTGTTGTTAGTATCATTTTGGTAATTTTAATACTTTCATTGGAAGTATTATTATCTTTTGGAAAAAATCTTGACTTAGTCAATGATTCGCAGTTTGTGGAATTTCAGTCCATTTTAACCGTAGGTGCAATAGATTGGGAATATTTTTCGATTGAAGCCAACCACTATCTAGCAGTTGCTAATTACTCACACTCTGGTGGCGGTAAAACAATTGAATCGAAAATTTATCAATGGGATGGCACACAATTCATCGAATTTCAATCTATTTTAACCACTGGTGCCGACGACTGGAAATTTTTCATGGTTGATGATACACCATATTTAGTAGTGGCTAACGCAATTCTCAATACTGATTATGAAAGAGACTCAGAAATTTATCAATGGGACGGCACACAATTTGTCAAATTTCAAACTATTGCAACGTTTGGAGCAAATGATTGGGAATCTTTTGCAATTAACGATAATTATTATTTAGCTGTTGCCAATGCGACAAATAACAGTACAAGAAATATTAATTCTATAATTTACCAATGGGATGGGACTCAATTTGTTGAATTTCAAAGCGTTGCAACACATGGGGCAAGAGAATGGGAATTTTTTACCATTGATAATACTCATTATTTAGCAGTTGCTAATGCGTATAACGATGTGACAAGAAGTATCGATTCCATAATTTATCAATGGAATGGTACTCAGTTCATTGAATTTCAATCCATTGCAACACATGGGGCTGATAGCTGGGAATTTTTCATGATTGATAATATCCCATATTTAGCAGTTGCTAATTTTGGAAATGATTCTACGCCAAATATTAATTCTGTGATTTACCAATGGGATGAGACTCAATTTGTTGAACTTCAAAGTATTGCAACGCATGGAGCAAGAGAATGGGAGTCTTTTACCATTGATAACATTTGTTATCTCGTTGTTGCAAATTCAGGGGATGGTAATATAAACAATATTAACTCAATTGTTTATCAGTGGAATGGTACACAATTTGTCGAATATCAAGCTATTCCAACGCATGGGGCAAGAGATTGGCAAGCGTTTAATATAGACAATGCATGGTATATTGCCGTTGCTAATATGTACGATGGGGCATCACGCATTACTAATTCCAAGATTTATCGACGAACTGCAAGTGATGAAACCCCAACCCCAAGCCCAACATCCACGCCAACATCCACGCCAACATCCACGCCGACATCCACGCCGACATCTATTCCGCCTGATATTGTACCACTTAATTTAACCGTACAAACAGGTTATCAAAGCATTCTATTGGATTGGAATTCGACCAATCATCCTGATGTGACCAATTATCGGATTTATCGAAGTCTACAAGAAGGTGGCACAGGGAGCATGCACAGTTTTGACATCATTGCAAATAATATTTCAGAAACAATTTATTTTGATGAAGATGATACATTACAACCTGAATCGACCTATTGCTATCAGATTGAAGCCATGTTCCCCAATGGTGAAATTTTTGTCACCTCAAATATTGCATGTATAAAATTTGGACAAATTGCTTTATGGATACCTGATACTCAAGCTGAAATTGGACAAACCAATGTTATTGTTCCTGTCAATATTCGCAATGCCAATGGTTTACAAATTGGGGCGACCGATATTTGGCTTGATTATGATGCCACTGTCATTGAATCGATTTCGATTTCACGCACCGCATTAACGACAGAATATGCATGGGAAAAAAATGTGATTAGCACCGATATGGAAAATATCAATCGGGTTAAAATCGCCGCTATCCAAGGGGACGCTCCGCCACTGTATGGCAATGGTTCACTTTTTTGGCTGACGTTTGATGTGAAAGCCAGTGAAACCATGACCAGTCCCCTTAACTTGAAAGATTTTGTCATCGGGGTAGGCGGTTCAACGATTTATACACCCGATAATTTGTTCGAAGCAATCCCCTTGGTCTTAGAAGATGGTACATTTTTTGTGAGGGAACAAGCCCAATATATTTTGGGAGATTTGAATGGTAATGGTGTTGTGCAAGCGGCAGATGCCCTTTTAGCCTTGCAATTTGCTGTCTCAAAAACGCCCCCAAGCCCTCCCACAAATGAGCAAAAATTTGCAGGTGATGTTAATGGCAATGGTGCCATCGAATCCGCAGATGCCAGCATGATTTTGTATTATGCGGCTTACAATCAATGGGCAATTCCTGATAGTAACACGGCTAAATTGGAAAATAATCAAACAACAACACTTGCTTTGAGTGATGTAAAAGCACTTCATGGAGAAACCGCACAAACCACGTTAAACGCAACCAATCTTCAAAATTTTGCTGGTGGACTGTTCATTATCAATTATGATGATGATTTAATTCAATATGTTGATTCTATTAAATTAACCAATGATACAAATTCATTTATCCTCGAATTTTATGATAATGGATATGGACAATTGCGAATTGCTTTGGCGGGCAATACTCATTTGGATGGTGATGTAGCATTGGCAACCATTCATTTTCAACTTGACCCTGTTGCAATTGTTGGTACACAAATATCACTTCAGTTAGCAGACAGTCAACTCAATGATTTGCATGGACGTGATTTTGTGACATC
>NBMH01000086.1 GCA_002084875.1 Anaerolineaceae bacterium 4572_78
GCCAATTCGCAGTAAATCTATTTCCACCAAATTTGTAAAGCTACCGATAATGTTCATGCGTTTGTCGTTGTATTCTTTTCGCCCTTGATTACTTGTTTTATTAGTAGGCGAAAGCACTTCAATCACAGTGACAACTTCGCTACTGGCAAGATACTTCAAACTTAAATAACGATGTCTGATAAATTCAGGGCGAGGCAATTCGACGATTTTTGCCTGAACTTCTTTTGTCTGAACTGCAACAGCTTGGGCTGTAGCTGTTTCCATTGTCAAAACAGGAGCAATAATACCAGTTTCGTTAGTTTTCTTAGTGGTGATTATGACATCAGGTCTACCGATTGAATCAGGTGGTATTATGGAAAGGTATGTTGTTTGTTCCAGTGAAACGTAGTAATTCGGTTGTAGTTTAGGGATAAGATATTTTTGAAGCTCATTCAACAAACTGTGATGCACTTGATTCCAAATACCTGATTTTTCTAAATAAGGATCCATGCCTGGAAAATGTGATTTCATTGTGCCTCCAATGTGGAGCGAAAAAGCTTGCTTTATCATATCAAAGTAAGCCTTGACGCTCCAAGCAAAGAGAAAAGAGAGGCGACCACAAGGTACGACCCATGAATGATTAAAGTGTACTAAACAATATTTCTTTTTTGACTTCGCCGACGGCTTTCGTCACTTCAATACCGCGTGGGCAAGCATTGGTACAATTATAAATTGTCCGACAACGCCACACTCCATCAGCGTTACCGAGAATGTCTAGCCGAGCAGCAGCTCCGTCATCACGACTATCAAAGATAAAGCGATGTGCTTGAACTATAGCCGATGGTCCTATATATTCACCTCTTGCCCAAAAACTAGGACAACTGGTCGTACAGGCGGCACATAAAATACATTTAGTAGTATCATCAAAAATCTTGCGTTCTTCAATAGATTGAAGCCGCTCACCATAACTCGGAGGCGGAGTCTCGCTAATGAAATAAGGCAATACTGTTCGATAGTGTTCCATGAACGGTTCCATATCTACCACCAAATCCCGAATAACGGGCAACCCAGCAAGAGGTTCAATGGTAACATCATCTCCCACTTCCTTAAATAAAGCCTTACATGCCAGTAAGTTTTTGCCGTTGATACACATGGCATCTGACCCACAAATCCCATGTGCACAGGAACGCCGCATGGTTAGTGAGCCATCCACATACCATTTGATATGATTGAGGGCATCCAAAATTCTATCAGTATCTTCAGCCTCAACTACAAACTCCTGCCAGTACGGTTTTTTATCTTTTGTAGGATTAAATCGTTTTATTTTTAAGGTTCTTTTTTTCATGTAGCCTCCTAATACACCCGCTTCTGTGGCTTATATTTTGTAACTGTTACGGGTTTATATTTTAGGGTTATACTTCCATCCGAATTTAAGAAAGCTATGGTATGCTTTAGCCAATTTGCATCATCCCGCTCGGTATAATCTTCACGAGCATGAGCCCCTCGACTTTCTTGGCGAGCCAGTGCAGATTTCGCAGTTACAAGTGCCAAATCAAGCATGCACCCCACTTCCCATGCCTCTAGTAATTCAAGATTAAAGCATTTTGACGTATCGCTGACTTTAATGGATTTGAACCGTTCCTTTAGCTTTCGCAATTTGGCAACAGATTCTTGCATGCCTTCTTTGGTACGGAACACACTAACTTTATCTGTCATGAGGATTTGCATTTCCTCACGGATTTCGTTGGGTGAGTTTTGCCCCTTACTATTCAAGATAGCATCAAATTCAGCCTGTACTTTATCAATTGCTTTTTGAGCATCAATCTTGCCAAATTCTTTCTCTTTTACTTCTTGAACCATGACATGTCCGCCTCGTTTACCAAATACAACCAAGTCTAGCAAAGAATTTGAGCCTAACCGATTTGCACCATGCACGCTGATACAAGCACATTCTCCCGCCGAATATAATCCAGACAATATGGTGTTATTTTCATCACTAAAAACGCGACTATCCACATCAGTTGGAATCCCACCCATGGCATAGTGAGCCGTTGGATGAACAGGTATCGGGTCTTTGGTAGGTTCAATACCCAAGTATGTTTCACAAAAGTCGCTGATGTCTTCTAACTTTTCCTGTACATATTCAGCTGTGATAGAACGCAACTTGCCATCAACAGCACGAGCATCATCCTCCTTGAAATAGTGATTGACCGTTTCAGGTGTTATATCCAAATGGACATATCGTTCACCATTAATTCCTTTTCCTGCTTGCAATTCGAGATAAATTGCCCGTGAAACGACATCACGCGAGGCAAGGTCTTTCACGGTCGGAGCATATCTATTCATGAAACGTTCACCTTCACTATTGATTAACACACCACCTTCACCGCGCACAGCTTCAGTGATTAGGATACCAAGTTTGTGTAATCCTGTGGGATGGAATTGGAAAAATTCCATATCTTCCATCGGATAGCCGTTCCGCAACAAGATAGCATTTAAGTCGCCAGTCAATGTTAGAGCATTTGAGGTTACGCTCCATACACGTCCCCAGCCGCCGGTGGCAATCATCACCCCTTTAGCATGGAACACGTGCAGTTCACCTGTGAGAATTTCATAAGCAACAACGCCGCGACATTCGCCTTCCTCAAAGATAAGGTCTACTACTTGAAATTCATCAAAGAAGTTGACGTTATTTTTGATACATTGTTGATAGAGGGTTTGCAAAATCATGTGACCTGTACGGTCTGCCGCATTGCATGTCCGCATGACAGCCTTCTTGGTCTTATTGTTGGTATGTCCACCAAATCGGCGTTGCGAAATTCGACCTTCGGAGGTGCGGTCAAAGGGAAGTCCCATGTGTTCCAATTCGTACACAATGTCGATTGCATCTTTACACATGACCTCGACAACATCTTGGTCAGACAGGTAATCGCCGCCCTTGACCGTATCAAAAGCATGCCATTCCCAATGGTCTTCCTCTAAATTTCCTAGTGCTGCTCCGATACCTCCTTGAGCGGCACCAGTGTGCGACCGAGTAGGGTACAGTTTTGATATGACAGCCGTATCCACTTCCTTACCCGTGTAAAGAGCTGCCATCAACCCTGCTCCTCCCGCACCAATTATAATTACGTCATGTTTATGTATTTTCATATTTTAGACTTCAAAAACAAAAACGATATAACTACCAATAAATAATAAGAATAATAAAAGAATAGCGACAGCTGTTTTCAAGAACAGTTGCCATGAGCGATTATGAACGTAATCCTCTATGGAAAAACGGATTCCATTCATACCATGTGTGACTGCAAATATGAGCAGTAACAAGTCGAATACACGCCACAATGTACCTGTGATAGGATACATCCATCTATCTGCTACTACTGAAAAATTTATGTTGTCTAAACCAACTATTAAGTGCATCCACAGTAAATGAAATGTGATCATCAAAGCCATCAAAAGGCCTGAGACTCGCATGTAAAACCAGGAAAGCAGTTCAAAGGTGCTACCGCTTTTCGGGCGTGGCATTTGTCCAATTGCTTTCATAATATAAACTCCTTTGTAAAAATCTAATGGCTACCAGCATAAGTAATCCAATTGAAAATATCCATGCCAACGGTCAGCACGACTAAAATACCAATTATCACCCATGCACCCAAGACCATTTCACGTTGATAACGAAATGTGCTGGGAAAAAAGTCGTGTATGATTATCCGTACACCGTTGACGGCATGATAAAAAATACCAAACATTAATCCCCAGATTGCCGGGCGGAAAATCGGTTGGTGATAAATAAACAAAAAGAAATCAAACATTTCTTTACCTAGCACAATCATGAAAATATCAATAATGTGCAGGATAAGAAATACAGCAATACCTATCCCGCCTAAGCGATGCAATATCCAAGAAGCATGCCCTACGCCGCCTTTGTAGGTCGCTGTTCTTACCACAAAATCTTTTGTCGAACTAATTACAGTCATTTACTCTCCTTTCTTAAAATGTAAAAATTATTAACTCATGTTTATTATACTCCTGTTGAATCGAAATGTAAAATATGCGTACTCTTTTAGTATAATTATTGTTTGTATCTGGAGCGACAACGTTTGCTTTAGTAATTATTCACTCCCCCTCTTGTCAGTAGACCCCAGCCCCTTCCCCTACTAGGAGAAGGGGAGTAAGATTCCCCTCTCCCTGTGTGGGAGGGGGCTGGGATGGGGGTGAACGGTTACTTGCTTTATCATGTCAAAGCAAGCTTTAACCCTCCATGTCCATAATTTATAGTGAATGAGATTAATCAAACAACGTATCCACCGCCTCCGTCAATTCTGTCATAGTGCTGACACGATGAACCAGTTGTACATGTGGAACGTACTTCAACATATCGCAATCATTTGTTTCCCATAACTGCACATCACGAGGATTAAACCAAATAATTTCCTTACTACGCTGTTGCATCCGAGCCACTAAATCTGCTCGCGGGTCGTTCCAACTATTGCAGGCATCGCCGATGATAATGACAGTTGTTCGAGGGTCAATTACATCGGGATAGTGTTGCAATAATAAATCAAGACATTTCCCTAAATCGGTGTTAGCGTTTCGTCTATCCATGCGAGCCGTCACTTTTAACAAAGCTTCTTCGGAAGGTAATTCGGCAAAACGTTGACTAATTTCTTCGATGGTGTCAATGTAAGTGAATGTGCGAACACTGGAAACTTGGTCTTGTAATTCGTACACCAATCGTAAGGCAAAAGTAACTACTTTTCTCATGCTATTTGAAATATCACATAAAAGAAGGAGACGAGGTTTAAGGGAACGTGTTTGAAATTTTAGCTCAAGCGGTATGCCGCCATAACGCATATTGTGACGTAAGGTTTTTCGTATATCTAATTTGCGTTTGGTGCTTCGTTTCTGACGGAGGGAAATTCGGCTCCGCAATTGAGCTACTAATCGTCGAATCTCACGCTGAAGTTGTTTCGTTTCACGTTCATTTAAGTTTTGCAAAGTACGGCTCATTAATTTTTCAGCTTGATGTCGTCTTTGGGCATGATGTTTTGCCCATTGTTGAGCCCCACCCAACTCGATTTTTTGACTAGCTTGTTCACCTAATATTTGGACATTTTTTTGCATGTCTTCCATTAGCTTTTTAATGGCATTATGTCCCATACCCATTCTCTTGAGGACATGTGGCAAAGGCTCTTGAATTTGCGGTAACAATTTGCTACCCATGCCTTGCATAACACGCCTTTCAAGTAACCAACGTTTATCGCGGTCAGCAAAATTGTCACTACTTTTTTTGAGTTGCTCGGCAAGCATGTTCGATGATGTCAAATCAATTTCTTTGCCCATCAGCAACGATTGCAACATGCTAGGTAGATGTTGAGCGGCGGCACTTCGTGTTTTCATGCCATAGAATTGCTGGTCATGCATTTGGGTATTATTTCGGTTTTCCATTTGTCCTAATAACTCACGAACAGCTCGCCGTAAAAGTCGCTGTTCTGCGGGCGTTAAGCGTTCCATCAGATTAATCATTTGGGGCATGTCACGCTCAAAATAAACGGGGAAAAGCTCGTCAAATATCGGCTCATCACGATGACGTTTGATGAGAGAAGTTAGTAGTGCTTCACGAAAATCATGCTTATCATACATGCCGACACATAGTATTGCTCGGAAGGCATCTTCACTTTCCGCTATTGAAATTCGCACTCCTGCCGTGCGTAATCCAGCAACAAATTCGATAATTCGTTTTTCCATAAGATTCTTAGACAAACATCGTTTTTACATCTTTTCCTGTATTGCCAATTTCATACATGAACAACCGTTTATCTTCATCAATCAATATTGGTCTCCAATCAAAAAATGGGAATGAATTAGAGATAACTTTTGTGCCTGGTCGTAGATTTCTTCCCAAGTATGGTGTTAATTGTTTAACTGCTTTGTGCGAGAGATAAATGGTAACAATATCTGCTGAAGACACATCGAAGCTGAAAAGGTTGCCGTGGTAAACATGTGCATGTTCTGAAATGCTCGTGAGCATTATGAGCATATTGGCGATGGCACAACGTACTGGGTCAATCTCTACTCCGATAGCTTTGGCATTGAAAGCATGAACCGCCATCCTGACCAAACGTCCCTCACCCGCCCCCAAATCAATCACTACTTGATTCGATTTAACATCAGCCATGGTCAGCATCGCCTTACTTGTCTTAATCGAAGTAGGCACCCATGGAGCCCCCCATGGCACAGATAAATAGGATGATAGTCCGATAAATAGTAAAATGCCGATGATAAATTGAAAAAGGATAACGAGCATATTTATACAAACAATCGTAGGTTGGTTTCCTTACCACAGCTGTCCCACATTGTAAATACCTATAAAATAAAAGAGTCCGCAAGAAATTGCGGACTCCCAAAAGTAATTAAGATTTAGGAACATTGCCACCAATCAATGCTCCACCATCAACTACGAACGTGGCTCCAGTGGTGTAGCTTGATGCAGGTGATGCTAGGTACAAAGCTATGCCTGATATTTCATCGGGCATGGCGATACGATGTTGAGGTATAGTATTTAGAACTGCCTCATAAATTTGAGAATTGCCCCAAAGTGCTTGACTAAATTTGGTTTTGACCAAACCAGGAGCAATGGCATTAACTTGGATATTATCAGTAGCAAGTTCTAAGGCTAACACTTTGGTGAGCATGAGAACAGCGGCTTTACTCACGCAGTAAACTCCCATGCCTGGCGTAGGAATTTCACCTGCGGAGGAGGCAACATTGATAATTTTACCGCCACCTCTTTCTTTCATACTTTCATAACAAGCTTTTGCCAAGTTGAAATATGCTTTCACATTTATTTCGTAAATTTTATCCCATTCACTTTCTCCAGAGGTCATGATATGTCCAAAGTGGGGGTTTGTGGCGGCATTGTTGACTAGGATATCAATCCCATCATAAGCATCAATAACTTTGTCAATCAATTGTTTAACAGATTTTTCATTGCCCGTATGAGCTTGAGTGGCAAAGGTCTCACCACCTGCTCGAGCAATTTTTCTAGCAACGGCTTGCACCCCTGCTTGTTTCCTACCTGCAAGTACAACACTTGCCCCAGCAGAGGCATAAGTACAAGCAATTGCTTCGCCGATACCACGCGAAGCTCCTGTAATAACAGCAATCTTACCCGTTAAATCGAAATTTGGGTTAGTCATCCTACAGCCTCCTTTCGTATATTTAAAAACAGAAAGAACACAATTAAGAAAAGTATAACATAGTTTATAGGTAGTAGACAAATAAGCCATTGTAGAATTTTCTCTCTTTTTACGCAACAACTCTAGTGAATGGAAGTGGTGGTCACGACATAGTCCCATGTACAACAGGAATCTTTCCTGTACTGCATGACAAACAGCATGCTTTCCCTGTATAATCTGCACACTTTTTCTCAATGTTGGTTAATTTGATACCAAATTGAATTAGCCCTTGTGCTAAATGTCCTAACGGAAATCCCATTACTCCCGCATAGCATCCGTCTAATTTTGATACAGGAGCAAATTCGGAATCTTGAATAGCGTATGCTCCAGCTTTATCCATTGGACTGCCCGAAACAACATAATGTTCAATTTCTACATCTGTATAAAGACGCATTGTAACGATGCTTTTGCTTAGAGTGGTATAGTGTTTTTTAGTGTGGCTATCAAATACAGTTACTGTACTATAGACCACATGTTCACGCCCCCGCAAATTTCGCAACATGTTACGTGCTTCGGCATGTGTAGCAGGTTTACCAAGTATAACTTTATCAAGCAAAACAATAGTATCTGCCCCAATAATGATGGCTTGGTCATGATACTGAGTAATAGCTTTTGCCTTTTCTAAACTCAATCGACGTACAAAACTAGTAGGTGTTTCGTTGGGCAACGGTGTCTCATCAATATTTGCCACATGAACAGTGAAAGGAATATCAAGCATGCTAAGAAGGCTTTGGCGGCGTGGCGATGCCGAAGCCAGTATGATTTTGTTCTTATATTTTATCATAAAGACCTTGCTGGAGTGTCAAAGCAAGCTTTGACGCTCCAAAACGTCATTGATCATTTCCATACATAGAAGTCATCAAATCGAATAGTTATATCACTATCTGATGAGTCAATATACACCCCCATACCCTTTCTGGTGCTACTATTAACATAAAAGGGAGGACAATCATGACAGGTTCCGACAAGCTTACCATTAATATAAAGATTAATTTTGTTATCAGATGAATATCCTACTCTTAGGATATTTGTACCAAGACCATGATAAATAGCATTATCACATCGCCCCGAAAGCTTTCTATTGCTAGTTTGGTTTAAATCCCAATCTCCACCAATATTACAATCATTATTAGGACGGACTCGGAAAAGATAACGATAGTTTCCTCCTCCGTTAAAATAGAGACCATAAGAAAAATCACCACCGCCTCCTGACACTCGTGCATCCACTTGGATGATACCGTAAGTTGTTTCAGCCGAAGCTGGTGCCGGGCTAAAGCAAAACCCATTTTTATCGTCGAGTTTCATGCGGTATTCATCGTCCTTAAATCCTCTTTCGCAACCATCCCCATCATACTTACTCCAATCAGTATTACTATTATTATCAAAATCTTCATGATAATATAAATTTGCCGTCCGCGTGGGCGTAGGCGTTTGCGTGGGAGTGTGCGTGGTAGTGGGTTTTTCGCATTAGATTCCGCGTCCATACCAAATGCATGAATTTTCGATGTGTTTATTACCGTCACATTTCTTGGTGTGGTCAGCTCACCTGTAACTGTAATATGCAATGGCTTATTAACTACCACAGGGTCATACAACAACCATACTTTTTTATCGGGATTATTACCTCCATCTGTCAAAACATCCATCTCAAAATCATAACTTATATTATGTAATTCGGGGGGAGGTTCATTTTCAAAAAAGACATAGTATGCAGGATACGGTCCCAAATTGGAAATAGTATGAGTGAAGGTTACAATCTCTCCTGATGTAACAGTAGTAACATTAGTTTGTTGAATAATTGTTAAATCAAATGGCAGTAGCCCAGTACCAATTGAACCTGTATTGGTAAATACAAAAAAGTTATCAAACTGAATCGTAACATCATCCTGACTACTTTCAACATAAATTCCCGTACCTTTGCCAATGTATGGATTTTCATCTTGATAAGTACCTAATTCCATGCCATTCACCGAAATGGAAATTTCTCCATGTGTCAGATGATTTAATTCAAGGGTATTGCCTAATGCTCCACGCTGTATGTTGGGGTCACATGTTGCTTCTAGGGCTTTAGTATTATGACGGTAAAAGCTCCAGTCACCACCATCATTACATGAATCACTATTGGGTTGTACTTTGAGAAGATAAAACTGGTTTTCATCCTCACGATTGATGTAAATCCCATAAGAAAAATCATCTCCGCCAGTGGCATGGCGTGCCTCTACTCGAAATGTGCCATATTGTGTTTCGGCAGAAGCAGGTGCGGCACTGCTACACTGCTTTTGAGATGGCAAAGATATTTGATATGTTTCACTAATACTTTCTGTGTTACAATCTTCGTCAAGCGGTATCCAATTTCCACTTTGACTGAAATCATCGTAATACACCAAACCAATGCTAGGTGTGGGGGTTGGTATTGGGTCAGAGGTAATGATACCAATATTAACACTAGCACTGTTATTTGTAGTTACTATTTCCTCTTTGGAATTAAAGGCTTCTAAACGAGAAGTATTGGTAACCGTAACATCCCTTGATGAAACTAATTTACCTGTAACAGTAATTCGCATTAGCGTATCAATTGGAATAGGCTCAAGAATCAACCATGTTGGATGATCAGTATCATTCCCTCCATTACCCAATACTTCCATTTCAAACTCATAAGAAATATCTCTTAATTCTGGAGGTGGGATATGTTCAAAAAAAACATAGTTGATGGGATTTGGTCCATCATTAAAAATAATGTTGGTAAAAGTAACAACATCACCTGAATTAACAACTGTTGCATTTGTTTGTTGAATGATAGCCAAATCAAAAGGAAGTATTCCTGTTCCTAATGTACCTGTTGTGTTCATGCTATGAAACATGGTCAACTCAATTGTGCCAGTCGGTTTAGTCGAAGGAGTATAGCTCTCCAATTCTTTCGCCGACACAACTTTAGGGACAACATTTCCTTCAAACATAGAAAACAACATAGCTAAAGCGATAACGATAGCTAGAACAACGAAAGAAACCTGAATTTCTATTTTTAATTCACGATGTTCAGACATAATTAATGTAATTCTCCTTTAAATTTTTAGTATTATACCATAAATAGTTTATTTGCAAAATAAAGAAAAATTTATGATAAAAGAAAAATAGAGGATTGATGTTTTCTCAATCCTCTATTTTTGACATCTATTTAGAAACCACAAGATGCTTATGCCATAGCCATACCTACTAACACTTCATGGCTACGGCTACGGCTACGGCTACGGCTGTAGCTACCGTTACCGTTACTGATTAAAAAAGGGGTATCAAATTGTCTCCTATAATTAATCACATCACGAACGGTTACCGTAGGCATATTGTGTTGTGCCGCAAATTTGACCAATTCAGGTGTACGTGCCATTTGACCATTCTTGTCCATTACCTCACAAATCACCGCCGAAGGGGTAAAGCCAGCTAACCTAACCAAATCGGAAGAGGCTTCTGTATGTCCTGCACGCTCAAACACCCCATCTGCTCTGGCTCGCAAGGGAAAAATATGACCAGGACGTACTATGTCATCACGAGTGCTGTGTGGGTCAGCAATGACTTGAGCAGTTTTCGCTCTATCATAAGCTGATGTACCACTCCCCACAATCGCCGCATCGGCTGAAACAGTAAATGGTGTTAAGTCACTTCCGGGAACCATCAATGGTAAATCAAGACGGTCTGCCATTTCAGGGCTGATGGGTTGACATATAATTCCTCGACAATGTGTCGCCATGAAATTGATGATTTTTGGGGTGGCAAGTTGAGCAGGGATACAAACATCCCCTTCTCCCTCAATTTCATCATCAATAATAAGTATTGGATGCCCTTGTTTTAATGCTTCAATGGCATTTTTTACTTTTTCTGCTGATTTCATATCCCATTGTTTAGGGATATTTTTACTAAATTCGCTATTGTTTGAACTAAAAAAAGTCATTGGGTTTCTCCTTATATTTTCTTAAACTACATGTAAAACAGGCATCTAGCCCGTGACATGTATATATAAATTAACGCATGACCACCCCACCAGAGGCAACGATAGTTTCACCAGTGATGTAGGCGGATTCATCCGAAGCTAAAAACAAGGCTATTGAAGCGATTTCGTCCACCGTAGCAAACCGTTTTAAGGGAACGGTGCTTTCAATTTTTTGAATATCTGCTTTGCCAAGATGAGCATGCAAGTCAGTCATAGTATAGCCTGGAGCAATTCCATTGACTCGAATAAACGGAGCCAATTGAGCCGCCAGTGATTTGGTCATGACATTGACACCTGCCATTGAAACAGCATAATGTACTGACCGCTTTGAACCCGTTATGCCTCGCATTGAGGAAATATTAATGATGTTACCTGTTTTTTGTGATGCCATTACTTCAGCAACGGCTTTAGCACAAAAGAATTTTCCTTTCAAATTAACATCAAGCACTCTATCCCAAATTTCTTCGGTTGTATCTGACAAGTCTGTTCGGATAGCAATCCCAGCATTATTTACCAAAATGTCTATCCGTCCAAATCGTTCAACCGTTTTATTTACTAAATTGTCAATTTGTTTGACATCAGCCATATCAGCCTGAACGACAAGCGGTTTAGTATTTGTCTGTTTGGCAATGTTTGTGGCTACCTCATTGGCAACGTTCTCCGCATGCAAATAGTTGATAACTACGTTTGCTCCATTTTCAGCAAAGATTTCAGCGATGCGACACCCAATGCCTCGACTTGAGCCTGTGACAATAGCTACTTTATCTTTTAGTTTCATTTTTCTCCAAATTGTTTGTTAAAGGCTGTCAAAATCGTGCCTTGACAAGCCATGCTAATGCTCATTATAACACATTGTGACTCTCAAAAACTATCAGATTTAAGATTTGGTAGGGTTTTGAGAGTAAATCTGTATTGATGAACAGCATTTGAAATATATGAGAATCTTACTCCCAATCTCTTTGTAGTGGAGGGCTGTTTAATGCTAAAACAAAGAACATGGCTTGGGATATTTTTCGACATGATTTTCAATCATGTGGTCGCACAATGGAGCGAAACAACTTGCTTTTTAATGTCAAAGCAAGTGTTGAACAGCCCTATACGCCTTACAACTAGCATCGAATACCCTAGGTTGGTGTTAGGGCTGTTCGATGCTAAAGAAGATATTGGATTTCGTACCTCAATCTCATCCATGGGGTATTGTTTTTAACAGCATAAAGTAGGGATTTATGGCATAAATCCTACACGATGATAAAAAATAGCATTGAACAGCTCTGAATAGTAGGGGCGTACGCCCCTACAACTAGCATTGAACAGCCCTAGGTTGGTGTGGTATTCATCCCGATACCACAATAGCCATTATTTCACTTTGATAGTTCCCATCTCAACCACATCAGCGACGCATTCTTTACTCATTATTTCACTTTGATAGTTCCCATCTCAACCACATCAGCGACGCATTCTTTACTGTCACATGTGGTTAATGGAATGCGTTCACCTGTTACGTTATAGTACCATCCCAAAATTAGTCGATATGAACCCACAGGCAAATCAGAAGGTAATTTGATAGATTGGCTATCAACCACCAGGTGATTCGGTTGCCAACTAGTGGTGGGCAGATAGCCTAAACTGTCTTGCGGTTGCCAATCCAATTGAGTAACAATTTTATCACTGCTATTCAAAACATGTACAAAGTTGGTCAAATCAATTGTAAGCGAGGATGTTGCCTGCCAGTAAAGACTAAATGTCATGGTTTCACCAGGACGATAGGTTTCATTTGGGAAATCTATCCCCATCAAGTGGATAACATCGCCAAACATTACCAGATGCGGAAGGAATACAAAAGATTTATCTTTTGCATGCACCTGCGGAGTAAGAAGTACAAAAGATTTATCTTTTGCATGCACCGTACCAAGTCTTCCCCATGTCCGATTTTCGTATAAATATAACTCATCGTCTGCATGTGTAATAGATAAACGTTGAGCCTCGTCCAACCAATTTTCCTTTGTTACTCCAACAGCGATAGTAAATTGTTCGCCCAACTCACGCGGCAATGTATGAGTAATAATAATTTCATCTGTTTTCCATTGCGAAGTCGGGTACCAAATTGTAGCCACTAAAGGTCGTTGGGAAGTATCTTCAATTACAGTACCATCTCGACTCATGAAAAATGGGTACAAGGCATAATCATGCTCAAGTGGCTGGAGAGCCTGCCAGTAAAATGTGGCTATCATGCCACCATCATCAGGCGGAGCAAATCCCAAACCATAATGCGAGCAAAATCATAGAATTTATCTGGCAGTGTTTTAGGCAAGTTTGACCTATTACGTGCCAAAAGTAAATATCCATCCCAAGCAGATACAATACCAAAATCATCATTTAGAAATTCAGTCACCCGTTGTTGTAACTGGATTGGGTGCAGAGGCCATGAACTAGCCGTTACATCTAAAACGATATGGTCAGCATCATTAATGAGGTCGAAGATATAAATTGTCTCGCGCTGACTGACATGCGGGTCAAGTCTATCATGGGCGGAAAGCTTAGCATCGGGAGGAATTTGCTCAAAAATACGATATGCTTTTTGATGATGAGCGGTCACTTTTTCCCAACCCCGAAATTGTCCTCCCCCTGGAAAATAGCCGTAGTCAGCATGGTACATCACTGTTGCCATGAGAATAATTAAACCGATAGCAATCATGGAGTGTGGACATCCTGTCCGTACTACATAAACAGGTAAGATGCCTGTTCTACATGTTTTTTGAATAAATCTTAATAAATTCGAGGTGCCATAAATACTAGCTATCATCACTGATGGAACAATTGGGGCGACATAAATCAGGCGATTGACTTCTTGCATAGCGGGAAAACTACTAAGCAAGTTTATACCCAGCGAAGGCAAACCAAGCAATAACGGAATCGGATTTAGCAATGCTAGGTATGCGATTGGCATGAGCAGGAAACCAATATACTCAATTGCCTGTATGCTTTTCAGATGATTAATATATAACATTGGCTGACGAAAAATGTTAAGCACCATGTCAATAGGGCTTTCTCCCAGATGTTGATACCGATTCCAATGCTGATTTTCTGTTCCAGCAAACATGGGTGGAATAGCAAAAACCGCTAAGTATGCCCATGTCAAAGATAGAATAATAGTAACTAATCCCCAACGATATTGACGATGTATTAACAAGGCATACAATCCCATCATCATTATTAATAAACTGATTTCTTCTTTGCATGCCATTGCCAACATAGCAAAAATAGCAAAGTGTATTGGGCGACGAGTTTCCAAATAATAAAAAGTTGCTAATAAAAAAGTCGGGGCTAACGTAACCGCATGAAAATCAAGCAAGGTAGCTCCTTGCAATGGTGGATACATCAAATAAACAAAGGCAAAAAGAAGTGCCAATACGTCATACCATGAGTCACAAACTTCTAGTTTATGATTCCGTAATTTCCAACGGGCTAAGGCAAAAATAGGAATTGCCCCTAAAGCAACAACGATTGCTTGAAGCAGGAAAAGTATTTCGGGGGTGCTGTAGATGAGATATAACCATGAGATGGGAATAAGTATTGGTTCAACATGCAAACTAAGCCGATTTGTCACGCCAGGCTGATTTGTCTGATGAAAGGGACGACCATGCAAAGTATTCCATATTGCTTGGTTCATGTTTCCCAAATCAAGTGAACGTGAAGCAAAAGAACGATAATGCAGTACAAGTTGTACCGTAAAAAAAATCGTGAAACAAACTATCAGTATGGCAAGTAATGATATGACAAGTGGTTTAGGAGATGGAATTTGTGAACCTCGATTTTCAATCATGTGTCCGCACAATGGAGCGAAAAAGCTTGCTTTTTCATGTTTTTCATGTCAAAGCAAGCTTTGACCCTCCAATTTGTCCGGTCAAAAAATAGCATTGAACAACCCTAATGCCGTTAGGCTAAGCGGGTAGTTGACTTTTACTCAATCAAAGCCCGAATGTTATCAGCCGCATCTTTGAAAGCAACATCTGCATCTTTTTCTTCAACTAGAATAAGCCGCAATGCTTCACGCCAGTCATCCCAAACCGCACTCATCTCAGGAATGGCAGGCATGGGCAAACCATTGGAGCCAACGCGAGCAAAGGCGGCTAAATCGTGGTCATCAATATTTCGGCGGGTGGGCAAATATGCTGGCGGACGCAAGTTCATTTCAAACAATTCTTGCATTGTTTCTTCGCTCAAAATAAACTCGGTCACAAATATTTTTGCCACATCTACATTTTCACTCAAGGCATTAATCATAAAGCCTTGTATACCCACAAACGGTAAACCATCTAATTCAGCAAGTTTGGCAGATGAACTTTCCGTCAATTCGCCTGGCAAGTTGGCGATGCCATAAGGAATGCCTGACTCACGAATACGGCTCAACGACCAAGGACCAGTAATGAGCATGGCTACATCACCACTTTCAAACATTTCATACATGGTATCCCATTCGGGATTACCTACCAAATGTCCATCTTTGACCATGTTCCCCAGCCACTGAGCGGCCGCAATGGAGCCTTCACTGTCAAGCCCAACTTGGTTGGGGTCATACTTTCCTCGTTCATTCCAGCCGAAGATGTAACCATCAAAAGCGGTCTGAATAGGATAGAAATGATATGGGTCAGCATTCATAATATAACCTTGTTTCACCTTGCCTGATGATTCGAGTTTGTCAGCGACAGCCATCACCTCTGACCAAGTGCTAGGTGGCGTTTCAATCAAGTCCGTGTTGTAGAATAGAGCTACATTCTCTACTGCATAAGGGAGTCCGTACATCTCATCTTGAAAGGTGAAACCTGCAACGGCAGACGGCAGAAAATTAGCTTTTTGGCGATTGCTTATCTCAATGGGAAGGAGCAATCCTTTTGTAACCAATTCCCCAATCCAGTCATGGGGACCAATAAGAATATCTGTTTTCTCATCAGTGTCGGCAGTCTTTTTGTAGGTGTCTAGCAGGTCATCAAACTCAACCATCTGCACCTCAACATCAATCCCATGTTTTTTGGTGAACGGCTTAGCCAGTTCTTCTATGATTGGAGCCCGAACTTCATCGGTCAAAATAGTAATAGATTTTTCGGTATGGATTGGCTCGCCCTCTTCACTGCGGGGAGTGGGTTCCGTTACCTTTTCTTCGACAGGTGTGTTGGTTGGTGGTGGCACCTCCTCTGTAGCAGAATCACTACAACCTACCATAATACTAAACAAAATTAAAATAGTTACGAAAAGTTTGAGAAATTTTGAAAAATTATTCATGTTTGCAAACATCCTCCTTTGAAATGTGTAATTAACGGTGAGCTACCCAAGCCTAAAGGCGTTGGGCTTCCTGCTTCATAGACGACCACTGCCGCCCGAAGGCTGCTACCTTATCATCTCCACAGGCGTTCATTCCCGCCACTCCGACGGTATTTTCGTCTAATATTTCTTGTCCTCTTTTTTTGATGTTGATAGCTGCATTCAAGTCTCTATCCAACATCTCTGGGCACTTAGGACATTGCCACTCTCTATCACTCAACGTCAAGTCTTGCTTGACATGACCACAGTGGTGACACGTTTTTAATGATGGGAAAAGCGGTCTATCTGCATGACTTGGCAACCGTACCACTTGCCTTTGTATTCCAACTGCCGCTTAAATTCGCTCCAACCTACATCGGCTATTGATTTGGACAACTTCTTGTTTTTGACCATGCCTTTTTGAGCCTTGCTTTTTGTGACTCAAGTGCCGTTGCATCCATTTCAGTTTTCTTTCTGCCTTTCGCAAGTAGTGCGGATTCTCTATCTCTTCACCATCTGACACGATAGCAAAGTTTTTTAGTCCCAAATCTATGCCCATTATTTGACCATGATAAGTTGGGGCTTCTATTTCCAGTTCACATTGAATCGAAACGTAGTATTTCCCTGACTTGGTTTTCGTCACGGTACAATTCTTCATCTTGCCTTCAATTGGTCTGTGAAATATAGTTCTGACCCAACCTACATTTGGGAGATATGTCCCC
>NBMH01000087.1 GCA_002084875.1 Anaerolineaceae bacterium 4572_78
TGTGTGTAATCTGCACCGTATAGATTTTCTTGATTTCTTCCAAAATATTTTAACTCAAAATAGCCAACAAAACTTGCAATAACTCATCCAAATCGGCAGGCACACGAAACAGATTCATATCTTGAGTAATCCTTTTCGTTTGCCGATTGAGGATGCCAAACCGCCAAATGTCTCCCACAGTCACTGCCCCAAAAATCGGCTTTTCATCCTCATCAAGCCACTTATCCAACGCAATTAGTTCAACAGCAAGTTGAGTAAAGCCCCGTTGTAAATCACCCTTTTTTGCCTCAACAATAAGCATGTTGTTTTCTTGTGGTAGGTAATAGTCAATTTTACCTTTGAGTTGATGATTAACTTTAATAGAATATTCAATCTCAACACGCATCTTTAAGTAAACGGCTATTTTTAATAATACTGGTGCAATCAAAGACTCACGGCGGGCAATGTCGCTAGTTAAATTAACATAACGGATATGTTGCTCTAACAATAATGCCAAGTCTGAAAAATAATGGATGTCAAGAGACATTTTGGAAAACACATGTTTTTCTACTTCATGACTATACCCAAAATAATCTAGTAAATCATCAATCGGCGGGTCAAGCTTAAAATAATCGCTAAAAGTATATGATTTATCTTTTTCGATAATAAAATATTTCATAGAGAACCTCCTAAAAATAATATTCGTAGATTCCCAAAGGAAACAAAAAGGCGTGGGAAATAATCTCCCACACCTTCCATAGCATAACAATTACTAATTATTCAAAGCCGCATGAGCAGCAGCTAAACGAGCTACAGGAACGCGGAATGGTGAACAGGAAACATAATTCAACCCAATTAGATGACAAAATTCGATTGAATTGGGGTCACCACCATGCTCACCACAAATGCCGAGTGAAATGTCGGGGTTGATGGAGCGTCCTTTTTCAACGGACATTTTCATCAAAGCACCAACACCATCGCGGTCAATCGTTTGGAACGGATTGGTGGGTAGTATTTTCTTGTCAACATAAGCAAGTAAAAATGTAGCTTCGGCATCATCCCTTGAATAGCCATAAGTTAATTGGCTAAGGTCATTCGTACCGAATGAGAAGAATTGAGCCACTTTAGCGATTTCATCAGCCGTTAAAGCCGCACGCGGTATCTCAATCATTGTGCCGAATAGATACTCGACATTAATGCCTTTTTCTGCCATGACTGCTTTAGCAACCTCTTCAAGTTGCGGTTGGATGATATTCAATTCGTTGACATGACCGACCAACGGAATCATAACTTCGGGCTTGACATCAATTCCTGCTTTAGCCATGTTACAAGCGGCTTCAAAAATAGCACGCACTTGCATCTTGACAATACCTGGTCGCATCACACCGAGACGAATTCCACGCAAGCCCATCATGGGATTGCTTTCATGCATAGATTCGATAGTACGTACCGTTTGTTGTTCTTCTTCGGTCAAGTTTTCTTTTTGTTTGAGTTCTTCATACAAACCTTCCAAAAATTCATGCAAAGGTGGGTCAACCAAACGAATAATGACGGGCAATCCATCCATTGCTTTGAAGAGTCCTTCGAAGTCACTGCGTTGGAAGGGGAGCAATTCATCTAATGCCTTTGAACGGTCTTCTTCACCGATGGCTAAAATCATACGTTGCATGATTGGCAATCGTTCTTCAAAGAACATGTGTTCTGTGCGGCATAGACCAATACCTTGAGCCCCAAAGTCTCTAGAACGTTGAGCATCTTGAGGATTATCGGCATTCGCCCATACTTCTAAACGACGGAACTCATCAGCCCATTCGAGCAAGGTAATCAGGTCAGTTTGTTCCTCAAATTCTGGTCGAATCATGTCAATTTCACCGACGAATGCCTCGCCTGTTGTACCATCAATCGAGATGTAATCGCCTTCTTTGACTACGACACCATGTGCCTCAAATTGACGTTTGTTCAAATCAATCTTGACATCGCTGGCACCAACTATACATGGCACACCAAATTGACGGGCAACCACAGCAGCATGGCTCGTGGCACCACCTTCACTGGTCAAAATACCTTGTGCGGCTAACATACCATGTACGTCATCGGGGCGAGTGAAAGGACGAACCATAATAACATTTTTGCCTTCTTCTTTACCCCATGTTTCTGCTAAGTCGGCATCAAATGCTACGACACCACCAGCGGCACCAGGTGAAGCATTGACAGCTTTTGCCAGAAGTTTACCTTCTTTAGCGGCAACTTTTTTAGCTTTCGGGTCAAATTGAGGGTGAAGCAAAGTATTAACTTGCTCAGGAGCAACGCGTAAAACTGCTTGCTTTTTATCAATCAAGTTTTCATTGACCATGTCTACAGCAATTTTGACAGCTGCCTTAGCCGTTCGCTTACCATCACGAGTTTGGAGCATCCACAGTTTGCCATCCTCAACCGTAAACTCCACATCTTGTATTTCTTTATAGTGGTTTTCTAATTTATCGCAGATATCCACGAAATGTTTGAACGCTTCGGGCAAGTCCTTTTTCATGTCGGCAATGGCTTCTGTGTTACGAACACCAGCGACCACATCCTCACCTTGAGCGTTGATAAGATAATCACCATAAAGGATATTTTCACCTGTGGCGGGGTCGCGGGTAAAGGCAACACCTGTTCCTGAATTGTTGCCCATGTTACCGAAGACCATAGTCATAATATTCACGCCTGTTCCCAAGTCATGAGCAATGCCAGCCGCATTACGATAATCAATGGCTCGTTTACCATTCCAACTTTTGAAAACGGCTTCGGTAGCGAGTTTGATTTGTTCAATAGGTTCTTGCGGAAAATCGGTTCCTGTTTCCTTCTTGATTATTTTCTTAAATTCAGCAGTAACTACTTTCCATTGTTCGGCGTTCAATTCAGAATCAGTTTTAACGCCTGCTTTTTCACGGGCATCAGTCAAAACATGCTCAAAGAGGTCATCCTCAACATTCATGACCACACTACCAAACATCTGTACTAAACGGCGATATGAATCGTAGGCGAATCGTGCATCTTCCGTCAATTTAGCCAGTCCTTCAACGGATACATCGTTCAAACCAATATTCAAAACAGTGTCCATCATACCCGGCATTGAAAACTTTGCTCCAGAACGACATGACATTAAAAGTGGGTTTTCGGGGTCACCAAACTTTTTTCCCATAGCTTTTTCGACAGCTTTTAATGCTTCAAGTTCTTGTTCCCACATTCCTTCGGGGAATTGTTCTCCTGCATCTGCATAGGCATTGCATGCTTCGGTTGTAACTGTAAAACCAGGTGGGACAGGAATACCCACGCGGGTCATCTCAGCAAGGTTTGCTCCCTTACCACCAAGCAAGGCTCGTACTTTATCCCATTTGCCGTCAACATACTTTTCAGCTTCTTCAACTTCTTCAAATAAGTAAATCCATTTTTTACTCATAAAAATTCTCCTTAAATAATATTTTGTAATTGATGTAGGACAGGCTTCTAGCTGTGTCCATGCACAAACAAGATGTCTATGCTACATGGATAAACATTCCAAAGTATATACTAAAACATAGATGCTCAATGGTCAAATATTGCTTGAAAAGATTTAGTTTACAGAAATTCCTGGAGGGCCAAAGCTTGCTTTGACATGAAAAAGCAGGTTTTGAACAGCCCTGAATAGTAGGGGCGTACGGCCGTACGCCCCTACTACTAGCATTGAACAGCCCCGCAAGTGAAGTGACCTCTACGAGCGTAATGCAATAGAAATAAAATTTGTTGGCTTAATTTGCCTAGACCTTAAAATTATGTTATTTTCGTTTTGCCCCAGCACATTAGTTTCAATGCTGGCGATTCATCCCAAATAAAAATTTGGAGAAAAATTATGAAAACAGGTTATGTATACGACCCAATTTTTTTAAAGCATAATTTAATCGGTCATCCTGAAAATGCCGAACGATTACACGTTATTCAACAATCGTTAAAAAAAGCAAATGTATGGTCAGAAATGCATCATGTACCAAGCCGTAAGGCAACTGAAGATGAGTTAGCTTATGTCCACACCAAAAACCATATTAAGTATATCAAAGATATAAATACTCATTATGGGGGATATGTTGATGCAGATACTTATGTTAATGAACACAGTTTTGAAGCCGCTTGTGTAGCGGCTGGTAGTGTGATTGATTTAGCTCTGGCAACAATTCAAGGAAATATCTCAAACGGTTTTGCTTTTGTTAGACCACCAGGACACCATGCCACGCGGTCACGAGCAATGGGATTTTGTCTATTCAGCAATGTTGCCGTAGCTGCCAAAGCCGCTCAAAAACAAGCTGGCTTGGAACGTGTAGCCATTGTTGATTTTGATGCTCATCATGGCAACGGCACACAAGATATTGTTATCACTGACTCTTCCGTTTTCTTTTGTTCTAGCCATCAATATCCTTTTTATCCTGGTACTGGTCATGGTAGCGAAATTGGTCAATGTGAGGCAAAAGGAACTACCATGAATTTTCCTCTTTCAGCACTAGCTGGAGATGAATGGATGAAACGATTGTACATTGAAATACTTACTCCAGCTTTACATCGTTATAAACCCGAATTAATTTTGGTTTCGGCGGGATATGACGCTCATTGGAATGACCCTCTCACTAACTTAGGTTTTTCCCTGACATTATTCGGCTGGTTATCGCAAACGTTGATAAAACTTGCTCAAGAATTATGTCAAGGCAGAATTATTTTTGTGCTAGAGGGCGGATATCATCCACAAGCAATTGGACAAGGTATCACTAATACCGTAAAGGCATTACTTGGGCGAGATGATTTTGATGATTCGCTTGGTTCCTCAACCTGGCAGGAACCTGACATGGGAAGTTATATAGATGATTTGAAAAAATTGCATGCTTTATAAAAAAATACATACTTGACAAAAATAACGCAGTGTGTTATAATGGTAGCGTTATTTATAACGCACTGCGTTGTAATATTTATAGTATTTTAAGCTTAGGAGAAATATAATGGCAAAGAAAGAAGAAACGGTAGTAGAAGAAACTACTGAAGAAGTAACAGAAGACACTCAGGGTAGTACATTATTTAGTATGGCCCGCAAAGTATTACTGGCAAACATCGGTGCTGTTGCAATGGCACAAGATGAGGTTGAAGCCTTCATCAATAAACTTATTGAACGAGGCGAGGTTGCTGAAAAAGAAGGGCGTAAATTGATGGAAGACATCATGGCCCATCGTAAAAAACAAACTGAAGAAGTAGGAGATGAATTGAGCCAACGTATTGAGTCCGTACTCAATCGCATGACTGTTCCTACCAAAAAAGATATTGATTCGTTGAGTACAAAAATCACAAAACTTGGTGAAAAGATTGACGAATTGGTGCGAGGTAAAAAATAGTTTGTGAGGATATATAACAACCAGAAAATTTAGGAGATATACATGCCTATTATCAAACGTTATCCCAATCGGAAGTTATACAATACTGAAGCAAAGGAATATATTACCCTTGATAGTATTGCTAAACTAATTCGAAGTGGGGAAGAAGTTCAGGTGATTGACCACAGTACGGGTCAAGATTTGACGGCAATTGCCTTAACACAAATCATCTTTGAACAAGAAAAAAAGCACGCTGGGTTTTTACCACATTCGGTATTAACAGGACTAGTTAAAGCTGGTGGTGATACATTAGCTAACCTGCGACGTTCTCTAATTAACCCTCTAAAAATTTTCAGTCATGTAGAGACAGAAATTGAACATCGCATAAAAAATTTGGTCACACAAGAAGAACTAACTGAGGAAGAAGGTCAAAGGCTAGTTACACTCCTCATTGGCTACGATTATCAACCTTCACCTGAAGGATGGCCCAATGATAATGACATCGAACGAGTGTTGACTGAACGCGGTGTGCCTACTCGTGTTGAATTACATCAAATTACTGAGCAGCTCGAGGTGCTATCTACAAAATTAGATGGTTATCTGGCTGAAAAAATTCAGTAAGATGTGAGAACACATGATGTTCTACTTCTTGGAGCGTCACTGATGAGTAATTTTAACATGACATTAGCAACTGTTCCTCGAAGGTGCGGTTGCGGGTTTTGCATGGAACATCTACATTCAGACACCGCATCCGCACCTTGTAGTAGCTCTGCACCTGCGAGGAACAGAAGTTGTAGGTGTGAGGTCTACTACAGGATGTATGGTTTACATTTATAAATATTATAGCAAAAAGGAGTTAAAACAAAATGGGTTTATTTGATATGTTTAAAGGGGATACGGGCGAACAGATGACCCCACATCTAGCCTTTGCCTCTTCAATAGTTTACATGATGGGTGCCGACGGCGAAATTGACAATGAAGAAGTGGGGCATTTGCTTTCCGTGTTAGGCGGCTCAAAAGATAGCAGTGGAGCAATTGGAGTTGGAGCTCAAAATCGTGAATTATTGCGTAAGGCTCAACAAATAGTACGTACTAAATCAATTGACCAATTTTTAGCCGAAATTTCCCCTATCCTAACAGATGCTCAAAAAATATGTGTTTTGACCAATCTGATTGACTCATCATTAGCCGATGGTGTTCCTGAACCTGAAGAACAGCAATTGTTTGGAAAGTTCATGCAAGCATTTGGCATTAGTGAATCTCAATTCCAACCGTACTTTCAAGTATTGTCTATTAAAAATGACCGCAACGTCTTCACCGACAAGAATCATCCCAACAATCAAGCGGGATTTTCTGTAAATTTGAGTTAAGTTGCTAACTAAAAGTCTAACGGCATCGGGATGGTTTAGGAATAACAATTCTTTAATTAGAACCGTCCACGATGTCGACGATAACTAGTCTTAGTAGTTACATGATGTCATCGTTTTTAAACAAATCTCCTACCATTTTCGTGGCGGAAATAAAATCCCTTCCCATGCCAACTGCAAAATCTTTGGAACGAGTGGCAACTTCAGCCAACCATGCTTCGATTTTTCGATAGTCTACGCCAGTGAGTGCTTTGAGACTCTCTTCCCAACTGCCGACTGCTTTGGGTCCTAATGAAAAATAGTCATGAGACCGTTTCCCTACCAAATAAGTGGAAAGCATGTTTGCTCCTGCTGAAGCAGCTACTCCTACGCCAGGTATCCCTTTTGCTACTGACCGTTTAGCAAATCGTTCGGCTAATTTTCGAGCAATACTTTGACCTGTTTTGGTAATGATAGGGTTAGCTCCAACGCTCATGCCCGTCACCAATAAAATAACATTCCGCTTTTCTTTTCGATTTAAGACTCGACCATGGGCGGCTGCGATTTCCAAGACTAATTCTGCTTGGTACTTAAATGTCAAGCCAATATCGGTGGCAAGTCCCAATGTCAATGATAAAAATGTTCCCAAGCCAGGCACAATCGCTAATCCCGAGGTTATACCTCCTACCGCTCCTGCCTTCAAGCATTTTTGCTTAATCAACCAATCAACCAACTCATCAACTGTAGCCGTGGGTTGATAATCCCGAAGGTTATCAACATACTGCATGGCAATTGCTTGGTCTGATTCGCTAATGGACTGCATCAGGTAATCTATTACTTTTTCTTTTATTGATGAACTTGATTTATTTTCAGTTACTTCGTTTGCCATAGTTTTCTCCATGTACTATACCAAAAAAGGATTAGTTTTGTGAATACCATAAACCCCTACGTTAACACCGTTCACAAATGTAGGGGTGCACAAACCACATGGTTTAAAATTACAATTCTTACCATTAGCAAGTATAAAAACATTTTGCATGCAGGTATCTGAACAGGTTTCCAGTCTGTTCTGCATGATTTTTTAGTATGTATTACGAATCGTGATTTTAAAAGTTGTACTTAGATTTTATTCGTTGAGTGATTCCAATAAATCCTCAACGTTAGTCATTTCACCAGCTTGTTCCAAGAAATCTTTGAGTGAATCACTTTGCTGACGCAAGTCATGTAACCAGAGTCCAATTGGGTCTACCGTAGCTACTCCATCTTCACTAACGGCATAGCTACCATGAAAAGCAAAATAAGCTTGATTCAATTTTCGCAGGTTGTAGCCTCGTTCAACTAATATTTGACGCTCTGTTTCCATGTATGATTCCGCCTCCTTGATTTGACCTTGTGCTAAAAGGTCATCCACATGCAAACGAATACGCCGCATTGCTTGATAAAACGTTTCTTCCTGCTGATAAGAAATCATCAGTGTTGCCGTCGGTGTTACATCGCTAGGTAATGGTGTTGGAGTCGGATACAATTCAGGATAATACCGCATTAACGTTAAATCAGCAACTTCTCCTCCTACAATTGAAGCGACTGTTTCATTCATGGTTCGCAAATCTCGGCTATCCAAATAACGCAATCCAAGCGGCTTAAACCAAAGATAGGTATGAGTCCATTCATGGGCAATGGTGTCGAGTAAGTATGGTAAATTGGTATGATACATTACCATAGTAGGCCATGTTCCCACACCACCGACGTTTGTTACTAGGGCAGAAATATCGGCACTTGCTTCGGCAGTAGATTCGATTTGCACGCGTTCTCCCACAGGAAGTTTGGGACGCAATGAGAAAAAGTTTTGTACTTCGATTTTATGACGTGGGGAAACTATCATCATTGAAGGTGGATTACTAAAACGAAAGGTGACAGGTGGAAAAACATTAGACATCTGCGGTCTAGCAAATCCTTCATCGGCTAAGATTTTTCATCAAATTCTGATTCTAAGGCGATGAGTTCCGTAGGTAATTCGTTAGGTTGATAGTTATCCTGAGGCAGTCGAGCATACTCAGCGGTTATTTTACGTTCTAACTTAATTAGTTGCCATTGTCTTTCTAAAAAGGCATGAACGGTTTTTGTCAAAGCAAGCTTTGACGCTCCAGACTTTGATAAACTGCTTAACCACCAATCTACCTCCTCTAAAATAGCCGCGACTTCCCATGCAACCCAATTAAATCGAAGATATGCGGTATTTGCTGCTAAGGTGCTGGAGGTGATGCTCGATGGATTGATATTTTCGGAAGGAATGATTAAGATTATGAAAGCGAAAATAATCATAAATTTTAGTAAATAGTGCCATGTAGAACGCAGTGCGTCAAATATTCTCATAATGAGCATGCTAACTTTCCTTTAATTGATTTTTGAATATAATTAGAAGTGTTGTAGTATAGGCATCTTGCCTGTACATGTAGAACGGGCAAAAAGTTTGTTCTACAATTTATTTTAACATAATTAACAAAATAGGAGAAAATTTATGAGTGAAATAGAAACTACGCTCAAGAAAATGTTTAGTGCTATGCCTAGCGAATTTAAGCCAGAAAAGGCAGAGGGCGTTGAGGCTACCATCATGTTTGATTTATCAGGTGAAGGTAGTAGTGTATGGTCTATCGCCGTAGCAGATGGCAAATGCAATGTTACAGAAGGTGCTACTGATGACCCAACTGCAACTATTAGCATGGAAGCAACTGATTATGTTGCCATGATAAAAGGTGAATTGCAACCGATGGATGCCTTTATGAAAGGCAAAATCAAAGTTCAAGGCGACATGGGCTTGATAATGAAATTCCAAGGCATGTTTGGTATATAGATTGCTACATGTAGTACAGATTCCCACTTTTGTAGTAGACCTGACAGGCTTTAGAAGCCTATCAGGTCGAGTATAATTGAAAAATCCCCACATAACAAATGACCAGTGACTGACAGCCACTGGTCATTGCTAGGCGTTTTTATAAAAACGATGTCTATTTTACATTCCCATACCTGGCATACCGCCGCCACCTGGTGGCATTGGTGCTTCGGGTTCAGGAATATCAGTTACTAAGGCTTCTGTTGTTAAAATCATAGCTGCAATAGAAGCGGCATTAGAAATCGCACTCTTAGTTACTTTAGCGGGGTCAATGATGCCTGCTTTAATCATGTCTTCGTATTTTTCAGACATCACATTAAAGCCCGTATTATCCTTACCAAGGCGACGTACTTCTTGAACGACAACGGCACCATCATGTCCTGCATTTTGTGCCAGGATGCGCATGGGTTCTTCTAAGGCACGTATCACAATCTTGATACCCGTGTTAATGTCAGGGTTTTCGTCGGATAGACCATGGAGTTCTTTAGCTGCTCTTATCAAAGCAACTCCACCACCTGGCACAACACCTTCTTCAACTGCGGCACGTGTTGCACTTAGGGCATCTTCCACACGATGCTTCTTCTCTTTCAATTCGACTTCGGTAGCAGCACCAACACCAATGACAGCTACACCACCGGCTAATTTTGCTAACCGTTCTTGTAATTTTTCACTGTCATAATCACTGCTAGACTTTTCAATTTCAGCATTAATTTGGTTGATGCGCATTTGGATGGCATCTACGGAACCTGCACCGCCAACAAGTGTTGTTTCATCTTTACTAGATGAAACCCTTTCGGCACTACCAAGGTCCTCAATGGTAGCAGTATCTAACTTTTTGCCAATTTCCTCGCTAATTACCTGCCCGCCTGTCAGAACCGCAATGTCTTGCAACATGGCTTTACGGCGGTCACCAAAACCTGGAGCCTTAACTGCTAGCACATTAAACGTACCACGCAACTTGTTCAAAACGAGAGTTGCTAAGGCTTCACCATCAATGTCTTCTGCAATTATGAAAAGGTCACGGCGACCTGTTTGCATTAACTTTTCTAAAACGGGAACTAAATCTTGAGCGGAAGAAATCTTCTTGTCATAAATCAAAATTTTGGGGTTTTCCAAAACTGATTCCATTGAGTCAGCATCGGTAATGAAATAGGGGCTGATATAGCCGCGGTCAAACTGCATGCCTTCCACATAAGACGTTTCAAATGCTAATCCCTTGCTTTCTTCAACGGTGATAACGCCATTCTTGCCGACTTTATCCATGACTTCAGCAATCAAATCACCAATTGCTTTATCTGCCGCAGAAATACTGGCAACATTGGCAACACTCTCTTGTGTTTCAACAGGAATACTCATTTTGCCAATTGATTCAACCGATTTTATGGTAGCAAGTTCAATGCCTCGTTTGAGAAGCATGGCATTTGCACCAGCTGCAATATTCTTCAGTCCTTCGGTAATAATTGCTTGGGCTAAAACGGTTGCGGTAGTCGTACCATCACCAGCCACGTCGTTTGTTTTTGTAGCGGCTTCCTTCAGCAGTTGAGCACCCATATTTTCAAACGGGTCTTCAATTTCAATTTCTTTAGCAACTGTAACACCATCATGGGTAATAGTTGGAGCACCCCATTTTTTATCAAGGGCAACATTACGACCTTTCGGACCCAGTGTTGTTTTTACTGCTTCTGCTAAAGTATCAACGCCAATTTTTAATGCACGTCGTGCTTCATCACTAAATGCGAGTTGTTTCGCCATTTTTTACTCCTTATCCTTTATTGTTTTTTAGACTTCATCAAAGAAGATTGCTAATATATCACTTTCACGTAAAATAAGATATTTGTCACCATCAATTTTAATTTCGGTGCCGCCATACTTAGCATAAAGCACCATGTCTCCTTCCGCAACATCAACAGGGGAACGAGACCCATCATCTTTACGAGCACCTGGTCCAACTTTTAATACCTTACCTTTTTGGGGTTTTTCTTTAGCAGTATCAGGTAAAATAATACCGCTTGCTGTGGTATCTTCTTGTTCAATTGGTTCGACAATTAAACGGTCACCTAATGGTTTAAGGTTCATTTTCATTTGCGGTTCTTCAAGCAAAATCTAACTTGAAAAACTTCCTCCTATATCTTAAAAATAATTTAGCGGTTGAAGTTAGAAGCTCGGAGTGTGAAAAATTCGCACTCCCACAAAAGATTGTGGACTCCTAATTCCTTTACATTAAATTAGCACTCTCATCATTAGAGTGCCAAAATTATGCTATCATAATACACCATTATCAAAAAAATGTCAATAGTTTTTAAGATATTCTAGCACTCTTCTAACACGAGTGCTAATTTTGGCACTGTGGCTATCGTTCACCCCGTTCCAATGCTCTGCGTTGGAACGAGAAGTGGGAGTTCTGAAATAAAAAAGCTCACAGCAACAGATTTCTCACCTACATTTGCCAACTGAGCAGGCAAAATTTACTGGTGATGATTGGGAACAGGAAGATGATGTAACGCTTGTAACGGTGCGGCGAGTTAAGTGAATATCTTATAATTTTGACCGAATTGTATTATTTGGTATATTTGTGGAAATGTGCTAGAATATCACTTCTAGAACATGAAGATGGTGATTATAATAACGAATCATAATAATTATTCTATGTCAAACATTGGTACTGTATTAAAAAAGCAACTTGGGGAATACACCGTCCTAAGTGATAAAAATATTATTTGGTGTGGACTTTCGAGTAAGCTACGTAAAAGATTGATATATCCTACCAGTAGTAACATCCGACAGAAAGTCAAAAAAGTAGTAGGCATTGGATTTGTTGACCCTGTTGCCATTGGGGACAAAGTGAGATTTTCTACCATGACCAACAATGAAGGTGTTATCAAAGAAGTCTTGCCACGTCAGAACAAAATGGTACGGCAGGCGACTGGACCAAAGCCACTTGAGCAGATTATTGCGGCAAATGTAGACCAAATTTTGTGCATAATTTCTACCGCCAAGCCTGCACCGAAATGGAGCATATTAGACCGCTATTTACTGGAAGCCGAGATAGAAAATATCCCTGTTATTATCTGTATCACAAAAATGGACATTGCCAACCAAAAGAAGTTATCGCCGATTGTGGCAACCTATCGAAAAATCGGCTATAAGGTAGTGCTAACCAGTGTTATTACAGGTGAGGGGATTAAAGATATTCAACAAATTGTTAATAATCGAATCTCGGTTATCGTCGGCATGTCAGGTGTAGGAAAAACAAGCTTACTCAATGCCGTTCAACCTTCACTTGGATTGGAGGTTAGGGCAATTAGTGCGGCAACGGGTAAAGGAGTGCATACCACGACTCATTTGGAGATGTTCCATTTAACAAACGGTGGCTATATGATTGATACACCTGGCGTGAAAGTATTTGGATTGTGGGGAATTGAGCCTCTGGAAATTGCAGAGTTATTTCCTGAAATGCGACCGTTTTTGGTACGATGTCGCTTTCGCCCAAACTGCACGCATGTACATGAACCTAATTGTGCTGTCAAATCAGCCGTTGAGGACGGAATTATTAGCCATTTACGATATAAAAGCTATAAAGGCATTATAGCAAAAGTAAGAGCGACAACAAAGTGAGTTGGTTAGACCTGGCAGGTTTTTAAAAACCTGTCAGGTCTAAAACACGTCATGTCTACACATGTCGAAAAATTAATGAACTTTAATTATAAAAGAAGGTTATGATAATGAAAAAAGTTATATCGGTTGACTTGGGTGGCACGAATATTCGAGCCGCATTAGCTACTACTGATGGCAATTTATTGCATACCATTCGCAAACCTACCAATGCTATCGAAGGAAAAAAAGTGGTCATCGACCGCATCGAGAAGACCATTCGAGAAGCTGGGGTAGATGAATGGGAATCCGTTGAGGAAATTGGTGTTGTTGCCCCTGGTCCACTTAATCCGTATACTGGGATTCTCACTTATTCTCCAAATTTACCGGGCTGGGATAATGTCCCCATAAAACGGATTTTGCAAGATAGATTAGACAAGTCAGTGCGAGTTGGCAATGATGCCAATTTAGCTGCCTTAGCCGAACACCAATTCGGGGCAGGACGAGGCTTAAAACATCTCATTTATATTACAGTCAGTACTGGTATCGGCGGAGGAATTGTCAGTCATGGTCGTCTGATACGAGGAACAACAGGATTAGGGGCTGAAATCGGTCAGATTGTGGTTGATATGAATGGGCCTCGTCATTCGTCAGGAGTGAAAGGTTCATTGGAATATCTTGCGGCTGGTCCTGCGATTGCACGTCAGGCAAGAGAAAAAGTAAGTATCGTCAACAATACAGCAATTGTCGAGTTGGCGGGGAACGTTGAATCAATTACGGCTAAACATGTTGGGCAAGCGGCTCAAGCAGGTGACCCATTGGCAATCGAACTAATTACTAACGCCGCTCAAATTATTGGTACAGCAATTGTAACCTTAATGTCTATTTTTAATCCACAGATTGTGGTTATAGGTGGTGGTGTCAGCCAAACAGGCAACATCTTTTTTGACACAATTCGTGAGGCAGTGAAGGATAATTTGCATGCCGACTATTGGAAAAACTGTCCCATTGTGCCTGTTACTTTTGGAGATGATGTTGGCTTGCTTGGTGGAGTGGCTTTGTTAAATACACCTGATGCATAATCCAGACCTGACAGGTTTTAAAAATCTGTCAGGTCTAGGGCTACGTCTAATCCTAAACCCAACTCGATTATCTTATCTAAAAATTCAGAGGGCTTAAGATTTAGTTCAGGGGTGAGTATTGCTTGAGTATAGATAATGGTAGCAGGGGTCAAGCCTGGCAAAGTATTTACTTCTAAAAGATACATGTGGTCAAGGGTTCGGTCGTAGATTATATCAATGCGGGCATAGCCGTCCAACCCTAAACGGTCGGCAAAAACTTTAATTCGCCTTCGAATGCTGGCCACACATTCAGCCGTTAAACCTTGAGGTGGGGTCAAATTTGTCCCGACCCCTTTGCAAAATTTTTCCTCCACAGTCAAGCCGCCCATGTATGATGGGGTTTCCGAAGGGAGCAACGACATCATCGCACCCTTCTGTCCCACAACTCCAACCGTCATTTCAACATATCGAGGCTTGAATGCACTCTCACTACTACCCAAATACTGCTCCACCAATAAGGTTTTTAGTTTTTTAGATGGCATATTTAAAAATAGCTCACTATCTTCATCAACATTATCATACAACATAAAAAGCGGAACCTTATCGAGATTAGCCTGCACGGCTAATAGATACATTGGGATATCCCTTTCAGGATTTTGCGAAACGATTACCCCACTCGAACAACCATCACTAATCGGTTTCAGCACTAATCCCGCCTCCGAAGCCAGCTCATCTTGAAATCGCCTAACCTGCTTACTGATGATTTTAGCATATTTTTTGTAGACTTGTAACTCTTTTGTTGACATCATGGATGTCCAGCCTAGCGTTTTAGTCCTTCGCATCCATTCAGTCAGCAGGTCGAGCTCAGTTTCAGCAAGCCCTTCACGTTTCATCTTAAGTGTTAGCTCATGTAAATTTAACACCCTTTGCCTAGTCCCACTAAAACGGGGTATATTAAACCGAGCTATCTCTTGACTCGTCTCAAATTTATCCATACAAAGTCGAGAGACAGCTACCCCACTCCCATTGTATGACACTCCAAGTTGGTTCAGTTTTTCTTGTAACGTTCCATCTTCTCCATCCCCACCATGCAACGTTATAAACATAAAATCCACCATCTTTGCCAACTCCTCGAGTGCTATTCGTTTGGGAACAAAATTTGTCTTGCTTACCGACTGCACAAATCCGTCAAACTTATGCGACCTTAGCTTTTCGGCAAATTTGATAGCTCGTTGATAATGGTGCGGGTCTTGGATAATTGTCTCTATCTCCTCCACCGTATGTTGCAAGGCTACAAAATTGGGCACTATCCAATAAGCTCCATCTTCATCTTGGAATATGTTTATGATTTTGTACTTATTGAGAGCATGCAACTTTTGGATGACATTCAGCCAGCTCATGCGGGACACATGCCGTTCTGAAGTTTTCCCCCCACCTATCACCGCTATAGTGAATCTTGCCCTCACCCCTTTCTTGCTCCCCTTCTCTCTTTGGGGGAAGGGGGTGTCGGGTGATGGAGGCAACTTGCCCGCACACCGTTGCAGTAATAATAACGACACAGCTCGATGGTCAAGCCCAAATAACGAAGCTTGTTGAAATAAAAATGAGTCTTGACCATAGCCAGGCACCCCATTTAAATCTGACCAAATTACATGGTCATCAGCTGTCAAAAAACCATCAAAACGAGCCCAGTCGCTCATTCCAAATTGTTCAAAAATATGTTCCGCTTCTGCTCGGATTTTTTGGATTTGAGCATCATCAACTCGCATGGGAGTGATATGCCTTGCACCCGTCCCTGGCATGTATTTCTTAAGTCGCGTATATATTCCTGAAGTCTGCGTCTGCGTAATATCCGTTATTTCTACTTCAGTCGGCAACAACGGGACAATTGTCCCATCTAAATCCTGTAAGATTATCAATGAAAATTCACGCCCTTCAATCTTTTCTTCAATGAGAATATTATGGCTATGTTCGGTGGCAGTGGATATCGCCTTTTCCAATCTATTCATAGCTACTAGACTGACTCCATCCGATGAGCCGCAGTCGTTTGGCTTGACTATGAAGCGACCTTGTTCATCCATGGGGATGGTATCTTTTATTATTGATTCAACGTTGGAACGATTTTCTTGCCAGTCGGCATAGCGAATTACCATGTTTACTACTGTCTTGTAACCAAGCTCACTTAATCGGCATATCGTTGCAGATTTATTTAACGTCAACTCTAAAGCGGTTGACGATGAACCTAGTATTGCCTTGCGACCTGCTTCCTCAAATATTCGTGTTAGCTGACCATCTTCTCCATATCGCCCATGCAATAGTGGACATATCTCATCCTTTAAATCTGACGCTCCCGCAAACTTTGATGCCTCTGTGCTTTTTGTGACATGCTGCTCAAAATCCTCTATCGCATTTGAATATATCCAATCATGACTCAACTCATAAAAATCAAGTTCAGGTGAAACTAATATGAGCTTGATATTTTTTTCTGTGATAGGCTTTCTAATTGAATCAAAAAATGTCCTTGCACTGTCTAGCGATATGTTCCTTTCATCAGAGGGGCCACCTAAAAAGATGATTACATTTATATCTTTTAGCATATTTATCAAAATACCTCCAGAATTGAATAACCTATTGGGCACAGCTAAACATTATAGCATGGTTTGATTAGATAGAGAAACTGTGTTATGAAAACATTTTTGCAATTATTTTGTTTTATTGTCCAATTCGTGTATACTAACTTGAGTAGGGACGTACGGATAACTTGAGTAGGGAATATTTTATCAAAAAGAATTGTTTTTCTCACTGTCCCACTAAAATGGAGACTCCGATTATTTTTATCGATGGTTATTATCTTTATATTTCCTTTTATGGCTTTAGCTGAAACGCCGACGACTATTACCATTGATGGTAATACAAGCGACTTTGAAGCCGATGAAAACGTGAGCGGTACCAGTGGTAGTAGCTGGTATTTCACATGGGATAACACTAACTTTTATTTTGCTACATACGGTAATCCTGATGTTGCTTCAAATGATTCTAATAAATGGGTACAACTTTATATTGATACCGACCCGCAAGAAGACCCATTATCAGGAAATGGCACTTCAACAGGAGTGATGTATAATACTCAACAACCTGACTTGCCATTTTATGCCGATTTTCATATTCGTTGGAAAGCCGATAATAACTACACTAACATGCTTGATTGGAATGGGGTGGATAGTTGGACAAATGACAATTTGGATGACAATAATTTTGGGATCAGTGGGTCTCAAAGTGGATATTATGTTGAGCTTAAAATTCCTCGAGCCAGTTTAGGCAATCCTTCTGCTGTGTATGTTGCAGGAGCGATGATAAATGAGCAAAGTGGTGGCGAATGGACATTTTTCATGACCCCCACCGATTCCAATTCCAACGGCAATGATGCTGATATTGCTAGTTACTTCGGATTTATTTTAGATGACAATATCAACCCAAATTCTACTGCCAACCTTAATTGTTATCCAGTAGTTACTGTTACTAGCAATGCCGATAGCGGCAATGGCTCACTTCGGCAGGCAGTTGATGATGCTTGCGATGGTGGCATGATAGTTTTTGATAGTAGCCTTGCCGACGATACTATTTCTCTTTCCAGTGAAATCGCCATAAATCAGACCATGACGATTACTAATGGAAATGCTCCCTATCTTATCATCAGTGGTAGCGGGGCCGACCGTGTGTTTAATATTCAGGCTTCTGCTGTGGTGACTATCAGTTCTGTGAATATTAGTGATGGTTCTGTAACTAATGGTGGCGGTATTTATAATGCTGGCACACTTACCTTAAATAATGTTACACTTTCCGACAATGTTGTTTCAACAAATGGTGGGGGCATTTATAACTTAGGTACACTCATCCTAAATAATAGTACTATTTCAGGTAATAAAGCCACATCAGGAACAGGCGGCGGAATTTATAATGCAGGAACTCTTTATCTTAATAGTAGTACCTTGTCGCATAACATAGCAAACTCGATTGGTGGACTGAAGAATACAGGTTCCCTTCATTATAAGAATACTATCATCGCCAATAGCACCAACGGCGATTGTGATAATTCGGGAACGATAAGCACTAACACAAATAACTTAGTTGAAGACAGCACATGCAGTGCTGGGGCAAGTGGCGACCCAAACCTTGCCAGCTTACAAAAGAATGGTGGTTCAACATTCAGCCATGCACTTTTGCCGGGTTCATCAGTTATTGATGTTGGAGATAACGCTACATGTAGCAATTCGCCCATCAACAATCTTGACCAACGCGGTTTTACTCGTGCCAAAGGCTCTGCATGTGATATTGGAGCTACTGAATATCAAACTCCACCATGTTTTGCAACACTCAGCAATGAAACCGAATATACCTCTGTTGATGCTTACGCAGTACAAAAAGCAGTTTATGATGCCACTCCTGGATCCATCGTTAAAGTAGCGGGCTATTGTGCGGGCGTGGTAAATGGACAAACACTTGAACTCGACCGCAGTATTACTGTACGTGGTGGCTACACCATTACCAATTGGCTTACGTCTTATCCCATCACACAACCTACCACACTCGATGCCGAAAAACAACAGGCTCAAGTTATTTTTGTAGCTAATGCTGATGGAGCCACAGTCGAAAACTTAAACTTGACGGGTGGGCTAACTTATGATAATGGGATATTTTATCGAGGACCTGGCATGTACATCGACAATAGTAATATTACCATCAGTAATTGTGTAGTCTTTAGCAATGCCGCAATGCATCATTCCATAGATGGCGGAGCAATGTACGTTAGTAATAATAGTACAGTTTTTCTTTTCAATACAGATTTTCTAAATAACTCAGCGGGTGAAAACGGCGGAGCAATCTCTGGCGAAGGGGATGTTACTATACAAGGCGGGAGTTTCATGGCTAACTCTTCTAGTCAGTCGTTCTATCGGAGAAATTTACGGCGGCTACTTTGAAGATAACAGGGCAGGTAATGACGGGGGAGCGATTTATTTTCAAGAATCTGTAATAATTAGCAACACTCAAATTATTAGTAACATGGCAAATAGAAACGGTGGGGGGGGCTATTTCAAGAGCGATGCCACATTTATTAATACCGATTTTATGAGCAACACAGCTTATATGGATGGAGGCGGAATATATCAACAATCGGGGGGGAGGCTCAAGACCAGTGGCGGCATGTTCCAAAATAATACTGCCCATAATCAGCATGGTGGAGCAGTTTTTGCGACTGCCTTGAATATCACTTCATTGACAACACTGCATCACAAGGCAACAGTATCTATCTCCAAGACTCTGACTCTACCAATAACAGTATTGTTAATGCCTTATTTGCTAGAGGGGGCAGGTTATTTTGGTTGACCTTACGCCCGGTGATTTAGCAATTATCAATACGACTATTGCCAGCCCCAGCCTAGCGACTGGTTCAGCCATGCAAATATCTGCTGGCACGGTCGACATTACCAATACGATTATTAGATAATACCATAATTGCCAATCCAGCATTCTTCAATCCGAATAAAGATGTTTACACCTTAACCGCCGATAGCAATGCCATTGACCATGGCACAGCAATAGCAATGGTCGCTTTGACGGATTTTGAGGGAGATTCTCGTCCCGATGGTTATCGTGTTGATATTGGCTACGATGAAAGTCCTTTTACTTATGGCTGTATCACCAAGCAAGATGGCACTTGGAATGATAATGAGACTTGGACGACATGCGGTGGCGGCACTCCGCCGAGCGGCGGCACTCCCCCTCGTTCCAATGCTCTGCGTTGGAACTCGGCGGCGACCATTGCTAGTGGGCATGCTGTTACCTTAGAGGGCAATCATACTATCAAAAATCTGACCATAAACGGTATTCTCAACGCCGATGATAAAATTCTGACTATCAGCAATAATGGCACCATGACCCAAACTGCAAGCGGTCAGTTTAATGCTGATACGGGAACGGTCGCCTTCAATGATAATTGTGCCGTTGTCAGCACAACCCCTATAACATTTAATGAGATAACTCTTTTTGGTAGGATTGATTTTGGTAGTAATTCGATTATCGCCAATCTATTGCAGATAGATGGCGGTGGTTCAGTCTATGCTAATCCGCCATTTTATGCTGATACATCTACTCTGCTTTATAACTCTAGTGGTGATATCGGGCGTGGACTTGAATGGTCAACGACTAGCGGTGCAGGCTATCCTTACCATGTCCAAATTAGTAATAACACCACCTTAGACCTAAGCAACGGCATCCCGAATTCTGCTCGACAAATCGAGGGCAATTTGACGATTGATGTTGGCTCTTCATTAGAGATGAATTTTGGCGGAGATAATATGAGCAAACCTCTAACTATCGTCGGCGATATCTTCCTCAATGGAGAACTGAGTTTATCGCATGCTCCCGATGGTGATTTTGCCATCGAGGGCGATTGGAATAATAACGGTACATTTTTTCCGAATGGACGCATGGTTACATTCAGAGGTTCAGATTCTCAAAATATAAATGGCAATACCACTTTCGACATCTTGTCCATCAATAAGGCTAGTAATAATCTCATCTTGAATAATGATATTACAATCGCAGGCACAGCGGGAAACATCCTCCGCCTTTATAACGGACAAATTAACCTAAACGGGCAAACCATGACTATGTCAAACAATGGTGGCAATATTTTAGTAGATGGTGGCTCAAGAATAATTAGCGGAACGAGTAATATCTATTTTACGGGTTCAAAATCAGTTGTCGCATCAAATGGAGGAAGCCTGACTTTTGCTGAAAACGTTATCGTTCTCCTTGAGGCTACACTAAACTTTGGCAATAACTTGACCACTATTGAGGGGATTTTGCAAATCAATGATGGGGGACTTGCCGAAACCTATTCACCAATTTACGCCCGCAGTTCCTTGCTTCGATTCAGACATGCGGGTTATAATATCGGGAGTAGCGATAAAATATGGCAGAGTGGCTCGACGGGAACGGGCGTTCCTTATGATGTCGAAATCGATTCGGGAACAGTTACCATTCAAGCCGACAAATCTACATGCGGAACTCTCTCTATTGCAGGAACGGCAACGCTTGCTCTGACGGGTGCCTCAAATGGAGCAACAACGCTTTCGTTGACGGGGGGCGACTTTATCAATAACGGCACTCTTATCCCCAATAACCAATCTATCAACTTCAATGGAAGTTCTTCTCCACAAAATTTAACCCTCAATACTCCCACTAATTTTTATAACATGACTGTGGCAAATGGCACAACCTTAGTCGAAACTGGAGCTAGTGAAAATGCCAACATCGGTGGCACGCTAACCAACTTCGGCACCATCAGTAAAACTCAAACAATCGCTTCCACTGGAGGATTAAGTTTTGGCTTGACCGACCTCAATCTAAATATAACCACCCTAGACAATATCGGCGAAATAACCGTAGTGCGAATTGATGCCCATGCTCCCAACACACCCGCCCGCATGCAGACAGGAGTTTACTGGACGGTCATTCCAACTATCGGCAATTCGATTGTCAATTTAACTTTGCCCCACAATGTCCCCTCTGCAACTGCTAGAGCATGCCATTATTTGGGAAATAGCATGTATTGGGATTGTGAAAGTTCCACCAGTAACGAAACTTCAGTTACCCTAAACGGCATAACATCGTCAGACAGCTTATGGACAGTCGGCGATAATCCTCTGGCTGATTTGATAATTCAACAATCTGTCATGGCAAAAGTTGATTCAACTCCCGCCTCCTCCCTGAGCAGGGTAGAGTTGGGCAAACCCATCACTTATACTTTTTCATTCTCAAATATTGGAGACAACTTGGCGAAAAATATCGTCATAGATGATGCCATTCCTTCTGACATAACTAATATCAGCATGGCTAACAGCGGTGCAACCGTCAGTCTAAATAGTACTAATCCCCATCAATGGAATGTACAAAACTTATTGCCTGGTGAATCTGGGATAATCACAATCACGGGCAATGTGATTGAGGCTCTGTTCGGTAATTACACTTTTACCAATACGGTTTCCATCACAACTAGCACTCCTGATAAAACTAATAATAATGATACCGATTTTACGACTATAACAATTTTAGATTTGCCATGTGTCAGCAAGGTATCAGGCAATTGGTCAAACACAAGTACATGGTCATATTGCGGAGGTAACATCCCTCCAACTGATTACTCAGCAATAATTACCGCACCGCATATCGTCAGCCTAAATTCTAATCCAACTTTGAATAATCTAAGCGTCATGGGCACTTTAAACGCTTCAAATGGCATTTTGACTATCTCGCATGGTGGAACCATAACCAATACTGGAATAATCAACGCTCAAAATAGTACGTTTATTTTTGCCGATGGCGGCAAATCGATTGGAGCATCATCATTCAACAACATAACACTTAAAGCTTCAACCCTCGATTTGAGCGGAGCGACAATAAACGGCACCCTCCAAATCGATGATGGCAATATCAGCACAGGCATGTCCGCTAACTATGGCACTGATTCAACCCTTCGGTACAATACTGGTGGCATCTACGCTCGCGGTGCAGAATGGGCAATATTCAACCCTTACCATGTCCAAATTAGCAACAACACGACCCTCGACTATCCGAATGGTTCGGCCCCTGACCTCACTATCAACGGCAACCTAACTATTGATAATGGTTCCACGTTCGACATGGGCTATGGGAGTTCTGGCATGTTTAAACCACTAACTGTTAGTGCTGATGTCATCATAAATGGAACACTAAAACTTGGTGACATCGAGAATGGCGATATTCATGTTGGAGGTGATTGGATAAATAACGGTGGTACACTTGACCATGAAAATCGAGTCGTCCACTTAAACGGAACAAATCAAACAATCTATGGCTCGACCACCTTTGCTTATTTATCCAAAACAACCACCAGTGCTGATACCCTCACTTTTGAGAGTGCCCAAACACAAATAATCACAGAATTACTAACCTTAACAGGTACAGAAAACAACCTGCTAACCTTGCAAAGTAGCGGTAGTAATCAGTGGCAAATTGACCCACAAGGTTACAGAAATATCGCTTATGTAGCAACTTCCGATGGTGAAAACCTGAACTCCAACCCCATCTATCCAACGGGGGGCAATGATAATGGGAATAATACCGCATGGTTCTTCCATGCCGTAGATTTGGGCATCAGTAAATCTGTCGAACAAACAGACGTTTTACCTAGCGAACCCATCACATACACTCTAAACTTTTCCAACACGGGACCCAACCCTGCCGATTCAGTCACGATATACGATACAATTTCCATAAGCATGACCAATACCAGCCGTCAATTTTCGGGAGTGAGCATGACCGAGCATGGCACATATCCAAACTTCACATGGCAAATTCCAACCTTGAACATCGGAGAAATTGGGACCATCACCATCATGGGACAATTGCATGACGATGCAGTCGCAGACATCATGGTCTCGAATACCGCCGAAATCGTCATCGCACAAACCGACCGCAACACTACCGACAATCAGCATGCCGTTTCATTTACAACGAAGAAAGGTACATGTACCTCCGCACAGAATGGCAATTGGGGCGATGCTAGTACGTGGAAATATTGTCAGGGTGATATTCCCCCTATTGATGGTGTCGCCGTTATATTGGCTGGTCATGTGATTGAATTGGAAAGCGACCACACTATAAAAGCTGTAACAATCAAAGGCACACTCAACGGCTCAAATTCCACTTTGATTATTGCCCATGACGGTACGATAACTAACACAGGAACATTTAGCAACGATAATAACACCGTCCATTTTGTCGGAGCAGGACATGTAATTGGTTCAATTATTTTTAATGATGTGGTCGCCGATGGGAATATCGCTTTTAGCAATGACACCATCATTAATGGCATTTTGCAACTCAATAATGGAGCGAGCATTGATGCTTACGCTCCCATGTACAACATAAATTCAACCTTGCTTTACAACATGGGAGGAGATTTCGGTCGTGGTTTGGAATGGTCGGCTACGACAGGGGCTGGTTATCCTAACCATGTACAAATTAGCAACAACACCATCCTAAATCTAAGCAACGGATTGCCGAATATTGCCCGTCAAATCGCTGGAGATTTAACTATTGATGACAGTTCTACTTTAAACATGGATGATATGGACAAACATCTAACCATAAAAGGGCAAATCATCATCAGTGGAACATTTAAACTGGCAACACAAACGGGTGGCGATTTTATTATCGAGGGCGACTGGCATAATCACGGCTCATTCATCCCTCAAAATCGCCGAGTTTATTTCGATGGGACATCTCCCCAAACAATCGACGGCGAAACTGTTTTTGACAATCTTGTTATCAATAACAGTCTTGGAGTCACGCCCACAAATTCTGTCACTATCAACCAGGCGATGACCATCAATCCAGATGGGATATTCAATGTTGCTGAAACTACACTATATTTCACCTCCGCCACATTAAACAACGATGGCATATTTAATGCTGACAGAAGCCTTGTCATGGCAAACGCAGGCTTGACCACAAGCGGGAATATAACCTTTTATGACCTGATACTCATGGACGGCAGTAATAATCTGCTCGGAAGCACGATTAGTCATTCACTGACCATCAGCAATGGAGGCGTCATCCAAACGGGTAAGGCTGCCACCTACTACTATCCCCCCGTGGGAGTGGGTGCCGCATTGATTTATAATGTAGATGGTAAGCATATCGTAGGTGGAGAATGGAATGAAACCGAAGTAGCATCAACGCTTGAAATGGCAGGCATGCCTGCCGAAGTGATAATTCGTAGTGCGGGGCTAACCCCTACGATGCTTAAAATGGATTCATCTCCTTATAGTCGTACCATCAAAGGCACATTGACAATTGAGAGTGGAGCAGTCTTTACATTATCGGACACATTCGGCGGCGACCTGTTTATCATCGGCGATTTTATTAACGATGGGATACTTCAACCTAACCAACGCCATGTAACTTTCAACGGCAAAACCATGCAAAATTTAACCTTAAACGTACCAACATCGTTTGACTATCTGACGATTTATACTGGGACGACCCTCGTTGAAACGGTAGCTGACGAAAATGCACATATCGGAATTGTCCTCGAAAACTTTGGCACCATCAGCAAAACTAAATCAACCATGACAGGTTTAAATCGCTTTGGGCTAACCGCTATTGAACTGGATATTACCACCCTTAGCAACTTGAGCATGGTCACTGTTCAGCGGCATGATGAAAACGCTACAACTGCTATAGCGGAATCATTGCAAACGGGTAAGCACTGGATAATCGAGCCAAATGATGGGGCAAGCAGTTATAACCTTGACATGAATCACCAAAAGAGGAACACCTTCTATTTTAAAGGTCGGTGATACTATCACATACACCCTTGGCTTCTCCAATGTTGGTATAATGGGAGCAGGACGAACCGTGATTACCGATACACTGCCAATTTCAATTACAAATATTCGCACCATCAGCAGTGGTTTGCCACTTAGTCATACTAATGCTTTTCCTTACATGATGTTTGAATCATCACAGGTATTAGTTGGAGAAGGAAGCATCATCACCATAACGGCTGAAATTTCAGCAGGTATTCCAGCAAGCATCATCACCAACATGGTTGTTATCACCACCAACAGCATCGACACAGGCTCTGGCAATGACAGGGCAATAGTAGCCACAATCATCACCAACACCACCCCAATTGCCTACGATGATTATATCACCGTCGCCGAAGATATCCCTATAACAATTGAAGTGCTAACAAACGACACCGATGCAAACAATGATGATTTATTCGTTACACATATAGGTCAGACTTCTATCCTGAGCAGTCAGACTGAAAATCTGACCTACACGGTCGTTTACACCCCTGCTCGCAATTTCAATGGCAGTGATAGCTTCACCTACAACATTTCCGACATACATGGAGCGTCAACGCTTGCTTTGACAAATAATGTCAGCACCGCAACCGTACACATCACCGTAACTCCAATCAACGACATGCCGACCATTTCCGATATGTTTGACCAAGTGACGCATGAAGACATGCACTTAACCATGACATTGACAATTAGCGATGTCGAAACAGCCGCGAATGATTTGATATTAATCGCCGAATCATCACAAACAGATTTGGTCGCACATGAGCAAATTGCATTTGATGGAACGGGCATGACCCGCACCATGACCATCACTCCTACGACGAACATGTTCGGCATGACCGATAACGGTTACCATCAGCGATGGTGAACTTAGCATGTTTGATGTGTTCAGTTTAACCGTAACTCCAATCAACGACATGCCGACCATTTCCAACATGCTAGACCAAGTGACGCATGAAGACATGCCCTTAACTATGATGTTGACAATTAGCGATGTCGAAACAGTCGCGAATGATTTGATATTAATCGCCGAATCATCGCAAACATATTTGGTCGCACATGAGCAAATTGCATTTGATGGAACGGGCATGACCCGCACCATGACCATCAGCCGAATCATCGCAAACATATTTGGTCGCACATGAGCAAATTGCATTTGATGGAACGGGCATGACCCGCACCATGACCATCACTCCTACGACGAACATGTTCGGTATGACCATGATAACTGTTACCATCAGCGATGGCGAATTGAGCATGTTTGATGTGTTCAGTTTAACCGTAACTCCAATCAACGACATGCCGACCATATCCGACATGCTTGACCAAATGACGCATGAAGACATGCCCTTTAGCATGTTTGATGTGTTCAGTTTAACCGTGAATGCTGTTAATGACCGTCCACAATTCGTAACCCGCCCATCCGAAAATGCCACAGCAAGCCTGCCTTATGAGTATAACATTCGTGCCGAAGACATAGATATTGATGATGAATTGACCATAACTGCTCCGATGATTCCCGATTGGGCAACCTTATCCTCGAATGGCATGGAAGCCACATTGAGCGGCATTCCAACAAATATCAATGTCGGTAGCAATTTTATAGTATTACAAGTGTGTGATACAGGAGGCTTGACTGACACCCAAATTTTTGATATAGTTGTAGCGGCAACGGGGACGGTTGTGATGCCGCATGCACCAATTTTTACAAGCGAGCCGATAATTACCGCGACGCAAGATACACAGTATAGTTATCATGTCACCGCTTATGATGAGGATGGTGATGTGATGACTATTACTGTTCCGAAGTTACCTCACTGGTTATCGTTTGATGGTAATGGTGATGGAACGGGCAGGCTCGATGGTGTACCGACAAGTGATGATGTGGGTAGTCATGATGTGATATTGCGGGTGATAGACCCCACAAATTTAAGTGATACTCAACAGTTTACCATCATTGTAACAGGTAAAGTTATAACAGAAGAAAATCAGATGCCAATCGCCACAGATGATGAGTATATCATGGAACGCAATCATGCCATAACGGTCAACGTCTTAGCAAACGATAACGACTCTGACGGCGACGAGTTATCGATTGTTAATATGGGACATGGAATACATGGGCAAGTTACCCATAATGAAGATGACACCTTAACCTATCGTCCTCAAGCTGATTTTATCGGCAGAGATAGTTTCAGTTATACGGTTGGTGATGGTCATGCTAGAAAGCTGACCGACACTGATATTGGGCATGTAACCATAGTAGTAACCAGTGGGCATGTCATTCCACCATTGGAGTCAGAAGTGGATAGCACTTTAACTTTCACTGATACGCATGGAGATAATGTGCTGACGTTCACGATTAGTATACCAGCTCAAACGGCACCTTATGATTTAACAATTGTTTATACAAATATGCCGACCCAAGTACATGACCTACCGTCGAATTTAATGTTTGTAGGACGGCGATTTAAAATCAATACTTATCATGGAACGGTCTTACTGCCAAATTTTGAATTTGAGATACCAATAACAGTGACCGTGTACTACGATGAAACATTCGACAAAATTAACGAGAAGTCGATAAAACTCAAGTACTGGCACATGCTAAAAAAGATATGGAACGATGATGGCATCAAAATAATTGAAGTGGATACAGAGGAAAATCGTCTAATAGCAACAATAGCTCACTTGACAGAGTTTGCCCTGTTTGCCGACCATTTAGCCATTTATTTGCCTATTATTTTGAAATAAGAAAAGTAAGTCGTCGTCCCGCTTTTCGTCCCCCTGCAAGATTGCATTAATTTCATCATGAAATTAAAGTAACGAAAAAATGAGTTGGGGGAGGAATTGCTTGTTCCAATGCAGAGCATTGGAACAAGAAGTAGGGAATGCAGAGCATTGGAACAAGAAGTGGGGAGTTTACAATTTTAAGCACTCCTTAAAAGGCGGATAGGCGATTCCATTTTCAGTGATGAAAGCACTGATAAATTTTGCGGGTGTAACATCAAAAGCAGGATTGGCAACTGATGAACCTTCTGGCGTGATATGTGTTTGACCGACATGGGTAACTTCATGAGCGGGGCGTTCCTCGATTTCGATTTCATCCCCCGTAGCTAGCTTCAAATCAATCGTACTGGTTGGAGCAGCCACGTAAAAAGGGATATTATGAGCATGGGCAACTAAGGCAAGATTATATGTGCCAATTTTATTTGCCGTATCTCCATTTGCCGCCACGCGGTCACAACCAACCACACATAAATCAACCTCCTTTGTCCGCATGAAATGTCCTGAAGCTCCATCCACAATAACCGTATGTGGTATATTTTGTTGATTTAATTCCCATGCGGAAAGCCGAGCACCTTGCAAGCGCGGTCGCGTCTCATCTAGGTAAACATGGACTTGCTTACCATGCTCATGTGCTGTGCGAATAATCCCCAATGCAGTGCCATAATCCACAGTAGCTAAACTACCTGTATTACAATGATGAATAATATTCGCCTTATCAGGAATCAATGGTAATGCATTCAAACCGATTTGCTTATTTGTTTCCACATCGGCTTGTGCGATACGATGAGCTTCAGCAAGCACCTCATCACGAATAGCCTCAATTGTTTTCATGCTTTCATCATCAATCTGATTCATGATGCGGGCAATTGCCCAAGAAAGATTAACTGCCGTTGGGCGAGATTTACGTAGCACTTCTGCCGCTGTGTGCATTTCAGCATGTATATCAGCAATATTTCTGGCAGTGCTATGATATGCCGTCAAAGCCATGCCATAAGCCGCGGCCGCTCCGATTGCTGGTGCCCCACGAATGACCATGCTACGAATAGCCTGGGCACATTCTTGATAGGTGGTATAATCTTGATAAAGTATTTTATGTGGCAACACGCGTTGGTCTAGCATGAGAACTGTGCCATTTTTCCATTCGATTGTATGATAGTTTGTCATTAGTTTCTCCTTTGAATAATTACGTGCAAAAACATAATTGATAGTATACTTGTGAAGGTCATAAAGTAACATTTTGTACCAAGACCTGACAGGTTTCTAAAAACCTGACAGGTCTAACCAAAGAACCTTGGATGCTCTAGCAATATCTAATGTTACTTTGTGCCCGTTTTTAGTATAGCTGAATTGTACAATTAAAATATATATATGTCAAAGAAATAGTATTTTCACATTAGTATTCCATATTTTGCTAAAGCTTCTGATTCAAAGTATTATGCAACCATGGACAAGTTGTCCGTGTAACTCGGAGGTATATAATGCAAGACTTACTGAACAAACTTACCGAAATGCGACAGCGAATCGGTTTAATCATGGTGCGGCTTTGACGTAGACAACAAGCAAAAACGAATTGCAAATTTAGAAAAAGAAAGCACCAAATCCAACTTTTGGAAAAATACTCATGCTGCTCAAGAGAAGATGCAAGAGCTTTCTGCATTGCAAACCCAAGTTAATAGATGGCATGCCTTGAATCAACAAGTTCAAGAAATGCATGATTTGGTTGAGCTTTCCATGTACGAAGTTAGCAATGACGAAGAGAAAGAATTAGAACATGAAATCGAGTCCCTTGCTCGACGCTTAGGAAAAATGGAGTTTCATGTTGTGTTGTCGGGCAAGCATGACCCTGATGATGCAGTAGTTTCTATTTCGGCAGGAGCAGGTGGCACCGAGTCCCAAGATTGGGTGGAGATGTTGTTGCGAATGTATTTGCGTTGGGCTGAAGATTCGGGTTATGGCACTGAATTGTTAGACCAACTCTACGGCGAGGGAGCAGGTCTGAAAAGCGTTACATTTTCGATCATGGGTGATTATGCTTATGGCTATTTGAAAGCAGAGCGAGGCGTGCATCGTCTGGTTCGGATATCGCCATTCGATAGCAATAACCGCCGTCATACATCATTTGCTTTAGTAGAAGTCATTCCTGATATTCGGACTGAAATCGAAATTGAAATTGACCCCGATAATTTAGAATTTGATGTATTTCGAGCTTCGGGGGCAGGGGGACAGCATGTACAGAAAAATGCTACCGCGATTCGTGTTAGACATTTACCAACAGGTATCACTGTTAGTTGCCAAAATCAACGTTCTCTTGTCCAAAACAAGGAAACTGCTCTTCGCATTTTGCGGGGACGGTTGTATGATTTAGAACAACAACGCATTGAAGCTGAACAAGCTCGCTTGAAGGGAAAACATGTTGAAGCGGGTTGGGGAAATCAAATTCGGTCTTATGTTCTTCATCCATATAAAATGGTCAAAGACCATCGAACAGGCTACGAGGTCAATAATGCCGAAGATGTATTAGATGGTGAACTAGACAAATTTATTAGAGCGTTTCTACGCCATAAGATTGGTACCTGGTAAACAGCAAATGATATTTAAATTTCCGCCATCGGATTTGCCCTTACAACATCAATCACCTATGCAACCAATGCCAACTTATTTCAGCTTGGTTGATTTGGGCATGGATACGATTAAAGTAGCTGTTGTCGAATCAGGACAAGACGAAATAAATGTACTTGGTCATGGTGTGATATCTGCTAAAGGACGAAACATTATAGCGGGGCGAGCAGAAATGGCAACTTTGACGGCACAAGTAAATAATGCCTTGCAAACGGCTGAAGATGGCACCGAAAAAATACATGGTTATAAAGTTGTTCCTGACCATGTAATATTTGCTTTACCAAACCATGCTTTAGTAGGCAAACAATTTACTGTTAACCAACGTCGTACTATGCCGAAAGCACCGATTACAAATGAAGAGATGAACATCGTTTGGGAACGAATTATCCGTTTAGCACGGCGAGGCTTGATGAATATGCCAAATGTTAACGATGAATGGCATCCTCAAACTGCCAATTTAGCAGGTTTATGGATTGATAATCACCGAGTCAATGACCTACTTGGTTTGTCTGGAACATCGATTTCTTTGTCCATTTATGCTGTTAGTTGTCAACCTGCTTGGATTCAAGCATTGGAAAAACTAGCGGAATGGCTGGAATTGGAAATTTTTTTGATGGTTGCCGCTTCTCAATCGTTGGCAACCATTGTTCCCACTAAAAATGCATTAGTTTTTAATATTGGGGTTAGTGGTACTGATTGTTACATGATATGCCATGACACTTTGCATGAATCACGACATGTAGCATTGGGCGGCGGCTTTTTTACAGTTGCTCTTCGTAATACATTTGGCTGTGATTTTCAGTCGGCAGAGGCATTAAAACTTGCCTTCTCCGCAGGTACGTTATCTCAAAAAGACATACAATTGGTAGAACATGCTTTTGAAGAACCTTTCCAGCGATGGGTAAGTGATGTCTCACAAACAATTAGTGTTATGTGTGCTGACAGAATTGTTCCTCATGACATTTATTTTGTAGGGGGAGGTGCAGTATTACCAAACTTAGATAAGTATTTGCTTTCTATCTTAAAAACAAGTAACCTAAATTTTGAACATACTCCACATATTACTTACTTGGGGAATCAACCACTCAAAGGTTTTACGCATGACCCAGTTGGTTTTCGTGGTGTCTTGTTTGCACCTGTGTTGAGTTTGGCAAAGACAGTCATGAAAAAAACAATTGAAGGAACTCATATTCCTTATTTTTTCAAGACTTAAAAATTATCGGCACGGCTGATTTTTATGACATATAACAGTGTATCTGAAATTGCTTATGCACGCTTAGGAATATTGTTTTTTATCCTAGCAAATGTCGGCTTATATTTTTTTGTTTGCTATAAAACTATCACCATTAATCTAGCCGATGAGCAAATAGGGCAACCAATTACTCAAGCACGATTGGAACTGCATAATCCTGTTACTAATCAGCGGGCAGTGGCTCCATTGACGTACAATCAAGATGGCATCTTTAAAATTAGACTGCTCATCAATCCATTTGAACAAACACCTTTTGTCGATATTAATATAACTGCTCCTGGCTATTTTCCTAACACGTTTACCACATCGTTATCATTATGGAAATGGCAAAATAATATTGACATTCGTTTACAGCAAACAGTTATTAAAGGATATGTAAGCGATGCTTGGACGGAATTGCCGTTAAACAAAGTTACCTTCACTACTGAAGATACTATTAATCACACCACCATTCAAGCCATTTCTAATGACAAAGGTATTGTCGTCTTAACCCATGTTCCTTCGTCTGATGGGAAAATTATTATCACCCGTTCAGGGTATCAAACCATGACGGTGAATTATGAAGGCGGCGGCACCCTTCATGTCAGCATGCATCCATCATCCCTACAAGGCATCATTCGCAGTAACCAAACAGGAACCCCCCTACCACAAGTAATGATTCATTTAGCAGGCGAAGCCAACCGAACAAATAATAGAGGCGAATTTTTTATCAATCGTCTACCAATTACTTCGAGCCCGATGATAATCAAAACAGCAGGTTATCATCGGGCTTATGCCTACATAGGACAAGATGATTTTTTCACGCACACAAAACCTAATCCTTTTACAAAAACCGAAGGACAATGGTTAAATGCTACCCCATGCACCAAACCAATTGTTGAGGGGGCACCCTGCCTAGACATTCGTTTAGATACTTTCATGGTTAAGGCAATTTATATCCCGCTTCACTATCTTGGACATCCTGAGTGGATAGAGCCTTATTTTGACATGGTCGAGCAAGCGGATGAGTTAAATGCTTTTGTTGTAGACATGAAAGGGGATTATGGTAAGATTGGTTGGGATAGTGATGTTCCGATGGCAAATGAGGGCGGGGTTGAATCATGGCTAAATGAAGATTGGCTGAAATTAAAAGACTTAATTGCCGAAGCAAAAAAACGAAATATCTATATCATTGCTCGTTTTGTTGTCTTTAAGGATACACAGCTTGCCCAAGAAAAACCCGAATTAGCCACGACCTCCAAAGATGGTACGGTATGGATTAACAAAGAAAATTTGTCATGGACAAATCCTTTTCTGGAGGATGTTTGGGAATATAACATGGATTTAGCTGAAGAATTGGCACAGGCGGGTTTTGATGAAATTAATTTCGATTACATTCGTTTTCCTTCCGATGGCAATGTGAAGGCAATTTTTTTTCATGAGGAAAGTGCTGACCAAACTAAATCTAAGGCTATTAAACAATTTTTGCAACGAATGGCAAGCCGTTTAGAATCATATCCTATTTTTATTTCTATTGATGTGTTTGGCATGACAGTTTGGATTGACCCCGAAAATGACATGAACATTGGACAACGAGTAATAGACCTCACTCCATATATTGATTACCTTACTCCGATGGTTTATCCTTCGACATTTATTCCAGGTAACTTAGGGTACGAAAACCCAACTGCTGAACCTTATGGTGTTATTTTTCGGAGCCAACATGAAGCAGAAAAACGTGTACCATCCCATGTTAAAGTGCGTCCCTGGTTGCAAGCATACTGGTATGACATGGATGAAATGCGTCTTTTGCAACAAGGTGCGATAGATGCTAATGCACCAGGTTGGATGTGGTGGCATGGTGCAGGGTCTTATGAACCTGAATTATTTTCATCTGATAGTGCTCATCTGAAATAATCCAATTTTGACCTCCTAACTCCCAACTCATTTAACGTATCTTTCATTAATTTAGTCGTTTGCCAAAAATCCGTTAGCTCCATCAAAGATATGGGGCTATGAAGGTAACGACTTGGAATCGAAATGGTCATGACAGGCACGCCCGAATAATTTACGGTCGGCGATAAATGATTTATCCATGCGTACCAAAACAGGTCCATCACCTAAGCACGGATAACCATCTCCCTTTTTCTGACCAAAAGGAACATCATCGGTTGATGTACAATCAAGGGCAATACCAATGTCTGGTTCTATCCGTTGAGACGCGACAACTGCTCCTCGCAAACCAAGTTCTTCCTGTACGGTGAACACACCGACGATATTTACTGCATAATCATGCTTTAACAATTCTATCAGTATAGCACAACCTGCTCGGTCATCAATTGCTTTTCCTTTGACAACACCTTTTTGCCAGTCATTAGGGTCGCTATTCAGATGACCAAATTCGACATCAAAAACAGCAAAATCGCCCAACGAAATACCTTTTGGTTTTAAGCCAACATCTATTGCCATAGATTCAAGTGACGGTGATTGACTCATTTTGCTGAGCATCACAAAATGAATTGCTTTCAAACCAATCACGCCTGGTATTTTATCTTTGCCAACACGAACCCGTTTGCCTGGTAGAATACGTCTATCAAACGACCCAACCAGTTCAAATTTGAGCATGCCGCTATCGTTGATTTTGGTAATGATAACCCCAACTTCATCCATGTGAGCGGCTATCATCACGGTTGGCATGTCGGGTGCGTTTCCTTTGTAGGCATAAACATTGCCCATCGTGTCAACAGTAACACGGTCTACATGTGGTTTTATGGCTGGGATGATAATTTTGCGGATGGCTCCTTCATCACCTGAAACCCCCGCTTCATTTGATAATTTTTCAAGTAACATGTGATTCTTTATACCTCTTCTTCAAAACCATCTTTTGGAATCAGTGTATCAACAAAAGATTCGTCTAAACTGGAAATAAAATGAGCCATCAATCTTCCTGTACGTTCTATGTCTTTGATACTCACCGATTCGATGGGAGTATGCATGTAGCGTGAGGGGAGACTAAGTAAGCCAGTGGGAACACCATGCCGACTCACTTGGATATACCAGGCATCTGTCCCACTGTGACCAGATATAATTTCCGATTGCAATGGAATTTCTAAATGAGTAGCAATGTCTTTAAGATATTTGGTTACAACAGGGTGCATGTTCGGACCAATTCCTAAAACAGGTCCCTTGTCTATTTCACAAGGATTGTTTTCGCTGATACCGGGTACTTTAGAAAAAGTAACATCAACAACTAGGGCAATATCAGGCTCAATGCGATATGCAGTTGTTTCTGCTCCAATCGTCCCTACTTCTTCTTGACATGTAGCAACAGCATACACATCCCACTCATGCTGTAGTCGAGACAATGTTTGTAGGCAGATGTATGAGCTGACCACAGAGGA
>NBMH01000088.1 GCA_002084875.1 Anaerolineaceae bacterium 4572_78
AGTCACCTAATTTGAGAAAAATATTAATCCAACCACCCCAGCCACAATAATTGCCCAAGCAGGATGCATACTCCAAAGTACCAACGCAATAAACGTAACAACGCATACTAATATTTGGGGAATATCATGGATGGATTTGGGGGCGATTTCCCATACTGTCCAAGCCAGCATGGCAACAATAGCAGGTTTAATGCCCCGTAATACACCTTGCATTTTGGGGTTGTCCTTGAATTGGATAGCAAAAGTCATTAGCAAAATCATCAAAAACATGCTTGGGCAAACTGTGCCGAGTACACCCATCACCATGCCTGTGGTTCCGCTTATCTTCCAACCAACATACGCCGCTAATTTTGTGGCAATGGGGCCTGGTAAGGTATAGCCAATAGCCAGGGCTTCCACAAATTCGTCGGTAGTCAACCAACCATTATTTTCAACCACTTCTTCTTGAATGAGAGGAATAAATGACGGTCCCCCGCCAAAACCTAACAATCCAATTTTTGTAAAGACGATTAAGATATTTAACCAAGATGGCATGACATACCCGCCTCTTTTAGCAATTTCACAATTTTCATCTCACCAAAACAGTACAAACCATCCCCCCTTTTGTCAGTATAGACCACAACCCACCGAGGGTTGTTCAATGTTATTTTTTGACAAGATAAATTGGAGCGTCAAAGCTTGCTAGGTTTTGGAAATCTGACATGTCTTGCCTAGCCGCAAAAGATTGCGGACTCCTGCTAGAGGATGACATGGAATCAGCGTCATAGGGAGCATATCGCTGCATGGTATAATTATCATCCATGAGGAAGTCCCTACCTCGTAGGTGAGAGTGTTGACTTTCAAGGTATTTTGTTCCTTGAAGGTCATTCTCAATAATTGTCAGCCACATGGCATCTTGAGCTAACCACATGGTTTGTTTGGTCCATTGAATATAGAACTGCACTTCGTCAGCAAATTGTCCTACATTTTCTATAAAATAAACATGCTCATTATGAGCAGTAATATGCGGTGTCGCCTTAGTAACAACAATACCATCAATCATTAAAAATGAGAGGCAAAATATAGTAATTAGTAAAAATCGTTTAGTATAGTTCATCATAAATTTAATTTCCTTTCTATACTTGCTAAGGGTAAGAATTGTAATTTTAAACCATGTGGTTTGTGCCACAAACCCCTACATTTGTGAACAGTGTTAATGTAGGGATTTATGGCATAAACCCGCTTATGGTATTCACAAAACTAATCCTTTTTTGGTATAGTTGGTTTAAATCTTTAGACATTGCTTAGTTCCTTTTGATTTTCCATATTACGTAACGACTCTGCCACAGCATTAACCGCAATTTTTTGTTTGCGATATAAATCTGCTTCGCTACGGGCTAATCTGTGAGCAATGTCACGCACTTTCCATCCTTGAATAAACTTCAATTCTAAAATATTATAAAACAGCCATTCCGAAGCGGTCATGCGACGTTCACCATTTGGGCGTGTGTCCTCGATTGCTTGCCCTAAAACGGTGCGTAAACCTTTTACCACATCCCCGTTATGGTTTTCGTCGGCTTCGTTTTGGACAATTTTGAGATTTAACAAAGGGCTATTGGTTAATTTTGGTCCTCCCCAATAATGCGTTAAAGCATTATGAACCATTTGTGGGAAATTCGATTGATGGATAAGACCATCAGCTTGTTCGTTTCCTGTTTTAGTTTCAGGCAAAATAGGCTCGATGGGCGACCCCAAATACCGAACAGCACTTCGTACTCGTTGAGAACGTTCCATTTCAGGAATAATTTGTTGCATGACACGGAAAATATGTCCTTGTACAAAACGGTCTTCTAAAACAAATTCAGCCTGCTCAACCAAAACCTTAAATATATTATTTTCATTTTCAGGTAAGGGTGCATGACCTGATTCAATCCCCAACAATCCTAAGTAATGGTCTCGATTTTTGGTCTGCAATGGAACGAACCAAAAATTATCATGCTCGACAAATAAATTCTGTTTTTCCTGATTTGAATTAACGTTGAAAAGAGAGGCATTAAAATTGGACAAGGCTTTTTCAATCAAACCAGAATCACCAACTGAGATTTCTAAACGCGGGTCGGCATGGTCAATGATATTGGCGATAAACCCAGTGCGGACTCGCAAAATATCACATATTGCCGTAAGCACATTTTCAAGAGCCTGATGCAAATCTGTTGTGGTCAGCAAGCGTGTATCCACGTACCGTAATAGTTCTACCTCTGCTATATCTTGGCGGTATATGATACGATTAACAATTGGTTTTAAGTAAGGAGCTATTAGTTGGGCGAGGACAATAATTGACACAATCGAGGTGATTAAAATGGCATCACGGGGTAAGCCTAATAACCTGTTGCGGTTTGGCATGGCGATGATGACCATAATCACAAGCATTGCTACTAATGGTCCGCGTAGGAGATAATTTGCTAAGGTGTATTTTACAATTCTATCAGGAGTAAAGGCATCAAAAAAAGCAACACTGTAGCCCATGACAACTATCATTATATCAATGGCGATATTAACTATGAAAAGAACGATAAGAAGAATAAGAGGACTAACTTCAGAAGATTGATGTGCGACTAGCATGTAGGGGAAAACGCCAAATGATGGAGCCGCAAATGCAATTGTTAGGTACTTCATTCTACGGCGTGTTGCAGAGGTTAAGCATCTGTCTCTGGCTCGTTGGATATTGGAGAATCCCCATATCACAGCCGCAAAAAAATAGACCATGAAAAGCCCAAAAAGTGACCCTGCTCTAAATTGAGCAATGCCTGGTAAGAAAAAGCCATCATGTACCAATAAATCCGTGAAGACTACGAAATAAAGAAAAATCGCTCCACAAATATAACAGCTAAAAATAGCTATCCGCCTGAATTTAGAGAAATCATTTGTGGTACGTAGCAGTGCATCTGAAAAGTGTAAGTATGCGGCCGGAATAAATGCAATTCCGACCCACTGAAATTTGAGCCAAGGAATTGCATTTTCTAATGAGTTCACTTGGAAAATTGCTACATCCCCGACATAAGCAAAGCATACACATGCAAGCAATGCCGAAAAAGAACGCCCTATTGAACTTCGTCTATTATAAGTGATAATAAAGGCGAAGAGAGAAAAAGCTAATATTAATGCGAGCTTTGACGCTCCAAAATCCTATTTTTTGTCATCACCTGTCATTAATGTAACATAAATTTGAGAGACTTTTAATGCCTTAGCCAATTCGGTTAAACTTGTTTGAATGATAGCACCAACATCGGGTGTATCATGCATTCTATCGGCGATTTCACGTGCTAATTGTTCACGAGCAGCACGTTGTTGAGTTTGCTCAAATAAACGCAAATTCTCAACTTTTTGAGCGAGTTGTTTGGTGACTGTTTCTAAAAGAGTGCGTTCATCTTGAGATAATTTATCGTTATTATCTTTCACAATTGCCACATGACCAATATTTTCACTTTGAACGGATATTGGTACGGCTGACTCATGCTGTGCATTATACATTTGTGCTAGGTCTGTTTCTGTTGGGGCACGGTCATTAGGATTGTAGGTAAAACTTAAACGCCCCTTTTGTGAAGATGAAGCCAATCTATCCGCCCAGCCTTCAAGTGTAAAGCGTTTGATAACTTCTCGTAATTGTTGTTGGGCTTCTTGATTTAATGACCATTGCTTAGCACTGTCAATTGAAATAGCAAGTTGTGTTGCCATAGCTTCAAAGCCAGGTAAATTATCCTCATTAAAATCATTAACCAATGTAGAACACATATCTAAAACACCGATAATTTCCCTCTGTACAATCAATGGTATTGCCAGTTGGGAACGAATATCGGGTAGAAGTTGAGTATCTTTGTATAAATTTGATTGTGTTGTATCCGAGACAACAATGGGGTCTCTTTTGGCAATGACATGATTAACCATAAAATCATCATCAATTGAAATTAGCTGATAAGCTTCATTCGTGTTACCTGCTTTTGCTTTTAGAACAAGGGACTCTTGGTCATCATCTATAAGGAATATTTTTGTAGAGTACAAATCAAACCGCTTATGGATTAATTCTGTGACTGTTAGGAAAAGTTGGTCTAAATCTTTGATAGCTGAAGCCCGTTGTCCTACTTCAAGAGATATTTGCAGGTCGGCAATACGCTCCTTTAATTTTGATTCCAATGAACTAATATGCTCATTTGTACGGACAATCATTTGATTAAATGTATTAGCAATTTTTCCTATTTCGTCTTTTGTTTCCACAAAAATTTGTCCTGTGAAGTTATTATGCACTACATTCTGAATTGAGGTCGTCAAGCGAGCGATAGGATTCACAATGAATTGGGTAATCATCACTGCCAGCAGAATAACTACACCGATGATTAGAAGTGATACTGTTATTGAAGATTGACTCTCATCTTGAACAGCAGTTAGAAATACATCTTGAGATTGGCTAAAAACAACGAACCATGAACGAGTATTTAACTTAGCCACAGCCATCTGAGACATGGTGTTTTCGATATCATTTGCCTTTGCTATAAAAAAAGGTTGCTTATCGGCATTTTCTAATCCAAGTACAAAAGATGAAAAATCGGTCGGTAAATCTTTGATTGATTTGAAAAGCAAATTCTTTTGTTCGTCCGCACTTAAAAAGATGTAATCTTTGTTCAATAAAAAGGCAAACGATTTTTCTCCCATTATCCCATGACTTTGATGTACCAAATCTTGAATGGCCGTAATATCACTTTGCATGCGTAACACGCCAATCATTTCATGGGATTCATTATAGACAGGACTACTAAAATAAATGTACCCACCATCCAATGACTCAACGATTGTTACATCAGAAACATACGGTTCACCTGTCTCGATTGGTTTTCGGAAATAATCTTGTCCCGATTCATTTTGTCCCACATTCAATGTATCAATTACATTTTTTCCTTGTGCATCCAAGATAGCATAGGAAATAATACCAGCGTGTTCCGTGTAGGTTGCCAGAGATTCTAATGTTTGTAGGACAATAACTTCTTGAGGGCTACCATTTCTCTCATTGGGTTGTAGATTCAGATAAGTAACTATGCTAGGCAAAGTCGCATGAGAATTGATATCTATTAAGTTGTTTAAGATAAAGTTATCAATACGTTCGGCTGTTTGTGTAGCAACAGTTAGCAAAGCTTGGTTTTCTGCCTTAATCAAAGATGAACGGTTTTGATTATAAAAATAAAGAGCAAAGAGAATAAAAACGAGCGTGATAAAGAAAAAGCCAATAAACATTTTTATCCGCAATGAATTGATGTCAAGCACTGAACTATATTTTTTTTGTGTTGAATTATCTACCATGTATTATAAGTACCTTATTTTGCAACCTACAAAGTAATAACAACTAAATTGTAGTCCAAGCAACTTTGAAAAGCAAGTTTTTGCTCTCTTGTTAGAAATCCAACCTGAGTAGTAACATATCACCTTAAATTCTTGTTCGCGTCCCACAAACAAACTTGGTCGCCAATTTGTTCTTTTAAATAGATATTGCATAATGATTTCTATAAATATACGTTGATATCCAGTCTTCTCTCGGCAAAACATGAAACAGTTTCAAGAAAAACACGTATATCATAATAATAATCTGATTTGACTGGATAAGCGAGAATAAAATATGACATATTCCCAATTTATACATGGCAAAATCATTGGACATCGGCAGTATAAACTAACCGCCTATACTTATGATTTGGCAAATCAAACTGACGAATTAGAATCAATTGCTAAAAAATATCGTTTTTGGGGACAACAACCTCCCACGAATAAACCTATTGCCGTTGGTGTTTTTCATTATCATGATGACTTATTGCTAGTGCAGGCAATGCAGGCAACTTATGACAATGGACAATCAGCTTTTGATGTGCAGGGGCGACCATTTAGCCAACATCGGTATATGTTTATTCCTAAACATGACCTCAAACCAATCGGTGGACGATTGTGGTTACTGCTCAACTGGATAATGGAAGATGTGCGAAATATTCCCGTTTTTCATAATGTCGAGCAGAATTTAGCACCCATCCCAAAACCACATTTTAACAAAAATTGGTACAATCCTATTGAAGAACACACCAAATTAAATCGTAGTTTATCTTTGTATACATCTGCTAATAAGTCAGTCCTTCTTTCTGCACTGGCAGCCATGCTAAATGGACAGCGGGTAGTTTTTGATGCCGATTCTACTGATAAGGTCTATTCCGAAGATTTACTTGAAGGATTACTACTCCTTTTGCCTGCCCCGTATCGTACTTACATTTCAATTGCGGCAGGAGCCTTAGATGAGAAAATCTGTACAAAAACCAATTTGATGGTCAAAACGAATGGCTATCCCAAAGGTGAACTTGGCTCCGATTTGATATGGCTGAAACGAGCCAGCAACGAGTTCTTTGGGGCTGTAACCGAACAAACTATAAACAGTCGCTACACAGAACTCCTCCAACCAATTGTTAAAAACCAGGAATCATTACGAATAGTGCTTCGTATCCTTGATAATATCCTTTCACATAAAAAGTCGAATAACCACACAAATTTTGCAGAAATATTAAACGACAGTGCCATTACCATCCAACTAATACCAGCCTTACCCGACCCTAAAATTCGAGCAAATCATTGGCAGACCATGTTAAAAAATATTACCATCACCGAATGGGAAAAAATAATTCCACTTATCATAGATGACATCGGTTTAGAAATTGCCTGGCTAAAATTGCAAAAAAAGACAAAACACAAACCGAAACTTTATATCCCTTTGGTTTTTCAGTTATGGCAGAATTTCTCGCATGAGTATATCCTTTACACTTTACAGCATGAATTGGCAAGTGATACATCATTAGCAGAAAATTTACTACGGCATGGACTGTTGACCAAATTCGGCGATGATTATCATGCCGAATTGCTAAATTTATCGCTACGAACAATCGCCGCTAACGCCAGTCAAAATGTGAAGCAAGCAACCGATTTGATGCGACACATTCAAGAAAACGGTCATTTTCGACAACCGCATGAGATATTCGCCTTGCAAGAATCTGCCTTGCCCACCAACTTGACTCAAGATGAGGCTTATGCCTTTTTCAATTCAGAAATGACCCGCATTTTGCCGATATTGTCCATAGCTGATTTGAAAGCTGGTCGTATTTATCATCATTTTGCCCACCATGCTCCCCATGTTGCCGAATTATTAGAGTCAATTATTCTTAAACGCAATAGAGCAATCAATCTATTGATAGACCTCGCTCATGCCACCAACATGGTTTTCCAAGAACGGCTTAATTGTTATGCCACCATGTTCCATGCTTGGCAACCAGATTTTGATTTGGCACAACCGTTATTGACCGATATTATTACTCAATGGATTGCTACTTATTCGTCTGAAAAACGACCACCGCTACATACAGTACTTAAACCGATGACAAACTGGTTTGAAAGACACATGCCATCTAACCTACGGGCAGTTTTCATGCGTGAGCAAGAAACGTATACCTTTGAAGATTGGTGGATTATTGCCGAAAGTTTATTCGAGGGATTGCTCGGTAAGGTCAGTTTCATGGATCATGTTACTGCTGGACAACCTGTACCGCACATGGCACAACATTGGTTGCTCGTTTGTGTTGCCAACCCACAGGCAAAATCAAATTTTCAGGCAAGCTATACTTGGCATAACATCAAAACACATGGACCTGTTTGGCTATATGAAGGAATAGCTAAACTGCTCAATTGGCAATCTGCGGGCTTGTCGGAATTACTGCCGATTGTGGAACGCATGCAAAATGCTTTGAGTCTTCCTCAAGAGACAATTTTTCAATTGTTGGAAGCGTTGCCCCGTCGCAGTGATAGTGATTTAGGTGTGCTGTTGGCGGTATACCTTCCTCAATTAAAGACAAATCCCAGTTTATCAGTTGAGAGTGTTCCGTTATGGCAAATGCTTAATCGTCAGGCTCCTAAAGTGGCTCAAATATACAAAATTTTGGCTGAGGAACAAACAAATAATATCGCCATCGGTTTGGCAATGGACAAGGTGAATCAATTTAGATTATCAGGAGCATTAAGCGAAGCTCCCGAATATGCTACTGCTATGGCACATTGGTTGCATGTGTGCGGCAAGGGAAATTGGATTAGCGGGCGATTGCTGGAAACGTTGGTTGAGGAATGGCTAAGTCAGCCCGCAGAAATTTCAAAAACATCTGCAGGCTCGGTGGATGTATCATTGCTTACCAGCTTACTCAAGCCTGACCTCCGCGAATCGTACACCGTAAACGATTGGATTGCTCTAGCTAAAATATGTTGGTTGCCCGATTATCTATCGCTATGGATACTGCATGGACAACCTAGCTTAAGCAATCGTCAGACAGTGCAGGTTTTGAATCTCGCAAAGGAACGTATCACCCTTTACACACAATCTGAACAAACAGAAAAATTATGTGTTGCATGTCAAAATTGGGGATTATCACACTTGCACATGGCTGAATTGATTAGCCAAGCCTCTCATGCCACATGCAACTTTGCTTTGATAAATCCGTATCTGTACAAGGAAGGGGCAGTCATTCACCCCGATAGTCATGTACATCAGAATTTGTTGGCTTTAGCGGTTCAATTTACATCGCATGATGAAATTGAACTTACGCATGTAAAATCGTTTTTGAGACAACTGATTGCACAACAATTGCAAACAACAAATGGCATCTTGTTTTTGAAAACATGGTATCAATTGAGTGTTGATAAAATGGCGTATCAGCATGCCTTAACTGAAGCTGTTTCCATGCTTGCATCGACACATTTTTCTATATTAGTACGATGTGCCTACAAGTTTCGCCACAATGATGAACCAATATTGAGACGTATTGTTATTGATGCACTTGATGATTACTGGTTACAAGAAAAACAAAAATAATTCGGAGGTACAATGCCTGATAAAAATTTAGAAACTAATCCCGAAATACCACAAAAACCAAAAATTGGCAAACCCAAAACGGACTTTGATATTGAACCACCGTTTGAACATGACAACGTTAAACCCGATACAACCTCAAAGAACATCGAGTCCTTGCTTAATGTTGATTCATATCAGGAAGTAGAGGCATTGCTTAGTCATCAGCCTGATTTAATTGAGCATGCTCGGGTCGTATTTGGGCAGATTGTACCCACTGGTCATCAAAGTGAATTTATAGACTTAGTCATCCGCACATCTGCAACCGATGAGTCGATGAATTTAAAGTCGGCACTGAAATTGAAACGGCATGGTAATGTAGATTTAAGTCTGTCAGAAGTTGAGCAATTGCTTGAATTTGCCAATGAGCAGATTAACCAAGTGCCTGAATTAGCATTTAATATTGCATTACTTTTAACAGATGATTTGACCAACTTGGAAGTTGACAGTCTATGGCGACAACAAGAAGTTATCCTGAAACGTCTTGAGTCAGAGTTAGATGTTAATACCATTGATTTATGGGAACATATTAACCCGACTGAGTTGCCGAAAGCTATTGAGCCTGACGAAATTATTGATGTTGAAATCGAATCGGAGTCCATACCCGAACCCGAACCTGAATGGAATCATATCGAATTTGAGGCGGAGCCTGAATTTGCTGAGCCTCCAAAACATGATATGCCATTTCCGCCGCCACCTTTACCGAAGATGTTACCTACCATACGCAAACCCAATCGTCGTCAAGCAGGTAAAAGGTTTTTAATGGCAACAGGAGTTGCAGTTTTCATGATTGCCGCTAGTTGTGGTGGATGTGCTTCTGCACTTTTATTCTTTTTTAGTTCAATATAACTTATGTACAGCAATTCATGGGGGCTATGGCTGTTCAATGCTAATTGTAGGGGAGTATGGCCATACATCCCTACTTGCCTTGACATGAAAAAGCAAACTTTTTTGCTCCAATTGTGCGACTACGAAAATAGAGATAAAAAATGACTAATCAATTACCATCCAATAAAGAAATTGAAGTAAAACTTAATCCATTGGAAAACAACTCATCTGAACAACTCTCCCAAAATTTAGGGAAATTGTTACGAGTTGATTACTATGATGAAGCCGAGCAGTTGCTCACGGAAAAGCCGCATCTAATCGAGCAAGCACGAACTGTCTTCGGTGCGATTGTGCCAACTTCGGTGCAGAATGATGTAATGGACTTGGCAATTAAAGCCTCTGCCGACGATGACATGATGACGTTACGAGAGGCATTAAGCTTAAAACGACAACATCATATCGAATTAACACCGCCTGAAATCGAGCAATTATTGGAATTTGCCGCCGAGCAACGACCTGCTTCAGCAGTTTTAGCCTTGAATATTGCTCTACTCATGACGGATGATTTAACACGCTGGGAATCGGTCAGTTTGTGGCAACGGCAAGAATGCATTATCATGGATGCTGAGGAAATGTTGGGGATTGATGCAGTGATGTTGTGGGAAAGCCTCAATCCCGCTAAAAAAGAGATGATTTCTGAGCCTGAACCTAAGCCTGAAATTAAAACTGAACCTGAACCGACAGTCATATTTGATATTGAGGATGAAGCAGAATCACTACCAGAGGAAAAACCGAAGATGATAGATTTAAACTCCATCCCACCTCCACTGCCCATTGTTATACAAAAAAATAAACCATCCATACCAAGCCGTTTGGAAACGACTGGATTTGTTCTCATGTCAAGTGTTATTGGTTGCGGTATTGTTGTTATCGGAATGTTGTTTGTAGGATAGTGTTTTAATTTAGTAAGACCTCTGCGATTTTCAAAATCACAGGGGTCTTTTTGTTTAATAATACCAACCATCCATGTCACTTACCTTTTTTCCTTTTTTACGTTTCGATTTTTTCTTCACAAATTTTTTGTCCTTCTTAGACTTTTTGTCCTTCTTAGACTTTTTACCCTTCTTAGACTTTTTATCCTTTTTAGACTTTTTACCCTTCTTAGACTTTTTATCTTTCTTTTTCTTCTTAGATTTCTGTGGTTCAATAACTTGAGTTGATTCTAGTTCAATGTTTGATTCAACTTCAATTTGAACTTCAAATTTGCTTTCACCCTCTGAAGGTTGTTCTTCCTCAATGATGGTTTTAGATTCAGGAGTGGTTTCAGTTGCTTGAGTCGATTCGTCCACCTTTTCCCCTTTATCCTCTTGAGAATCTAAAGTAGATTTAGCTTGATTGAGTATATCTTCGGGAAACATAGCTAATCCATTTTTGCGGAATCTTTCTAGGGCATATTTTATTTGCCCTCTTGTCAGACCAGTTTGTGCACCAACTTCTCTTTGGATAATATCACGTTTATTTAAAAGCAACAATGCTGAGGCTCGTCGCCCCGAAAAATTATCATATTTTGCAATCTGTTCACAGACGGCACATTCTTCTTTGCTTAATAATGGTTTCTTTTTCATATAACAATAACTCCTGTAAAGTATGTAATTTTAAATTTTTGGTAACAATGTACCTCTCACATTATATTTGAATTGTTTTTTAAATCAAATTTGATGTTTTGTTCTATGGTGGTATAATTGTGCTTGATGAGACAAAAGTTTATTTTCATAATTATTGTAATTA
>NBMH01000089.1 GCA_002084875.1 Anaerolineaceae bacterium 4572_78
CCTGGTTCACCCTCACCCTGCCCTCTCCAGAGGGATAGGGTGTAAGATTCCATGTGCATCAAGCTAAGGTTATATCAATCGGATGTAATGAGCAAAGGGAAGAAGGAGGTAACTGAAAAATAGAACTAACCAAAGTAAAAGCATAAATGGCATTGGGACGTTTGGAACGCTTCTGCTTGAAGCCTACACGCAACAGGGAAGTAAAGAAACGTTTTATACTTGTGAAGGTCATAAAGTAACATTTTGTACCAAGACCTGACAGGTTTCTAAAAACCTGTCAGGTCTAACCAAAGAACCTTGGATGCTCTAGCAATATTTCGGTTATGCAAAGCCCTATTGAAAAATGGTGCTAGATGTTGGAAAGCTAGCCGAACTTGAAAAGGACTTATCTCTCTATTAGCCTGTTCACCATAAGGCAAACGAATTGGGTTCAAAGTGTGCCTTGAATTTGCTATCGGGACTGTGCCCAGCTTGCATTACTACCTGTTTGAGTGTCCCTGTCAACAGTTCCAGTACCAATTGTATTTTCAGACTTGCCTCCGGTCCTTTCCCGCCACAACCCGGATACTGTTTGCTCATAGTAGCTGGCAAAGCTAATACCACTTAGGGACCCATCTCAATGTATTGTTGGCAAGTATCCCTGAAGGCGATGACAAGCCATACAAATATCCTCCGATGTATCGCGGGGTAGATGTGCTTGTTTTGAATAAGATTGATTTACTGCCAAATCATGCTATAACTCGTTACCAATGAACTTCCTCCATAACTAATAAATGGTAGTGTTATGCCTGTCATTGGAAGTAGTTTTAATACGCCACCAGTGATGATTAGCACTTGAAAGGCAAAAATCGTTCCAATACCGATTGCCAAGTATTTATGAAATTTGTCATGGCTACGACGAGTGATATTAAATGCTTGGCAAACAATTAGCCAATAGCAAAATAAAATACCCAATGTACCAAGCAACCCATATTCCTCGCCGATAGCAGCAAACACAAAATCGGTATGCACCACAGGGACAGCTGTAGGCAGTCCCTGTCCTAGCCCTTGCCCAAACCAACCTCCATTAGCAAATGCTAACAATGATTGGATAATTTGAAAATATTTTCCTGTTGGGTCAGTCCATGGATTCCACCAGCCTTGCAGTCGTTGAGCTACATAATCAAAAGTAAATGCCCCAATGCCACCAGCCATGATTAATAATATCACTCCTGCCAAAAGATATACTAATTCTCCAGTGGCAACATAAAGTATTGCCAAAAAAGTGAAGAAAAATAATAGAGCTGTACCTAAATCGGGTTGCCAAAAAAGAAGTAGCATGGCAATCCCCCACATCAAGACAACAGGGATAATAGACCACAGAGGTCTTGACATCTTCAGGCTGCTGTCACTAAAATAGGCTGCCATAAACATGACAAATAGAATTTTCAATAATTCCGATGGTTGGAAAAATAAGCCGCCAATACGTAACCATAACTTTGCCCCAAAACCGCTCGGATTAACCCCCACCACATAAGTAGCTGATAGTAACAATAATCCTCCGCTGAAATAAATGTATTTGTACTTTTGTAACCAATTGAGGTTTTTAGGGGCAAGAGTAATTATAAGTAAAATACCTATACTGAAGATAAGCCATATCACTTGTTGTATCAAAAAATTGGGGGCAAGACGAGCTACCATCAAAAATCCTAGCCCAGTAAGCAATGAGACAATGGGCAATAAAAATGGGTTGATATGTGGTATCGTTTGTCGTAATCCGTAGTATGTGCCGATAAAGCACAAACTCCATACCGTCATGGCTATGACATATTGCCAGTGTAGCCCGTTAAGTATACTAAGTTGGACAAAACCTGATAGCGTAAATAGAAAAGGAATTTGTATAAGTACATTTTTGGGCAAGGTGAATTTCATGTATTTTTCGGAATCCAGTTGACATTTTACCTTCCCCAACTAATTTGCCCAATCAACCAGCTTTCTCTATTTGTCATGTCCCAATCCACCATCTTTTCAGCCATGCCACCGTTAGCATTGACAATGTAAATACCCCATGAACCATCTCTATCAGAAACAAAGGCTAGTTGTGTGCCATCAGGCGACCATGTGGGCAGACCATCATTACTTGGATGCAATGTAATTTGGGTGGGCAGACCTCCTTGAGTAGGAATCAGCCACACATCCCAATTGCCACTGTTAGTAGACATATAAGCAATGAAACCATCATTTGGTGAAAACATTGGGCTACGGTCACTTTCGCCAGTGGTTAGGCGTTGAGAGTTACTGCCGCGTGTTGAAATATAAATACCAGGGTTGTTTCCTTGCATATCCGTTCCTTGATAAGCAACCAAAGTATTGTTTGATGACATGTCAGGAGTACGTCCCGCTCCCAACGGCGTGGGGTCTCCTTTTCCATCTGAAAAACCGATAAATATTTCCCATCGCCTATCTCCTGAACGTTGGGATGCAAATGCAAACTCCAAACTACCTTTGCCCCAATTTGGCAATATATCTTCGGAAAATGTGGTGGCACGGGTATCTTCTCCGCTGATTAAACTGTAGACATGAATACCTTTGCTATTGTCAATAGAACTTACATAAGCTAAATTTTTTCCTGTGATATTGACAGCAGGTTGTAAGCCATTAACAGGCATGACTTGTTCTGAACCATCATGAAGTGATATAGCGACAATCTCCCAAAGACGGCTATCTGGATTAAAACGACTAAAGAAAATACGTCCCGCTCGTCTTGGAGAATCTGCATGAGTGTCTGTAGGAGATGGGGTATAGACATTTGAAATAGAAGTGAGTTTTGGGGTTGGAATAGATGTACCTTCTAATGTTGGGGTGAATATTTCAGTTGATACATTTGTTGGGGTGGGATTTCTATGGACAGTAGGTGTGCCAGGTAATCCAGTTGTTTGAATAGGCTCATCACATTTGGCAACTGCGTCTGTAATTAAGTTATCCAATGTAGGACTTGGCATGATGTTATTGGCGGCTTGATAATAATTATGAGCATTACACCAATCATTTTCACTTGCCAATAATTCAGCAAGTCCTATATAATTATCTCGTAAGTTGATTTGCACATCAGCAAAATTTTGGTCAAGTGTGTAGATTTGTTCTAAGATAATGACATTCTCTGCGTAGGTAGCAGGTGATAATTTTTTCAACGAAATATAAAGTGAAACCTTTTCCCATTCAGTCATAACCACTGGGTCATTAGGGCGTTCTACCAATGCCTCATCATAAGATTGCAAGGCTTCGATAAATCGTTTTTGGCTAACCAATCTCAACCCCAACTCATAGTAGGCAACGTAAATTGCCTCTGATACCAAACTAGGCTGAAAGTTCGGTTTTGTTTGGCGTAACATAAGGAGGCTTTCTAGGGCTTTTTCCCATTCGCCTTGTTGGGTATATAATTTTGCTTCATCAAAAATGTCTTCATCTACTAATTCAGTAGATTGTTCAACAATTATTTTTGTTGGCAAAGCGTCATTGCCCTGTACATCGCCACCAAGTGCATTGAACCCTTCAATCGCCCCAATGAAAATTCCGCCGATGATAAAGGAAAGAAAGATGATAAAAATAGTACATCCTGCTCCGATGTATTTTATATAACGTGGGGAACTTTTATATTCATTTGGCAATACTCCACCATTTTCTAAGATATCAGCATTATTCTCATCATCTTCAGCAAAATCTTCAACAAGAAATGGATTAATTTCACCACAAGTTGGACAGTATTCTTCCATGTTAGCAAAATAAGTACCGCAATTTTCACACAGGACAGTTAATTCATCAGTCATAGTTTTAAACACATGCTCAATAACACTCGGCTTAAAGTTGAACAACTTTATTTTAACAATTTTTTCAGATTTGCCAAATAGCACAACGTAACCTTATAGATTGGAGGGTCAAGGCTTGCCTTGACAGTCAAAGCAAGCTTTGACGCTCCTGTTAGATGCTCCTATTATACCAAAAAAGGGTTAGTTTTGTGAATACCATAAGCGGGTTTGTGGCACAAACCACATGGTTTAAAATTAAAATTCTTACCCTTAGAAAGTATAAATAAAACTTGTAAGCATAATTTGCCAAAAAATGATGATACTGTTATAGTTCTTAAGATAATAATTTGGATTCATGCAGTACAGGCATCTTTTCTGTACACATAGCACGGACATTTTGCTTGTGCATGAGCAAATTAGAAGTTTGTTTACCTGAAAAATAACAAGGAGTTAAAAATGAGAGTAAAGGGTGGCACAACAACACACCGTCGTCATAAAAAAGTATTAAAATTTACCAGAGGACAATCTGCAGGACGAAACCGTTTATACCGTACCGCCAATGAAGCCATGATGAAATCATTGGTTTATGCTTATCGTGACCGTCGCAATCGCAAGCGTGCATTTCGGCGGTTATGGATTATACGTATCAGTGCGGCTGCTAATGAACATGGTATGAATTATAGCACTTTTATGCATGGTTTAAAGCTGGCAAATGTTGATTTAAATCGTAAAGTTCTATCTGAAATTGCTATAAGCGACCGTGAGGCTTTTGCAAAATTGGTAGATATGGCAAAGCTGTCTTTGTCATAAGGTTAATGAGAAAATGAAAAGGAGTGTAAAAAGTTTAGTTTTTGCATAGCGGTTTATGTGCTGGACAAATCTATTGCACTCCATAATTCTACTTTAATTCCCAAATAGCACCATTTAATTAACGGAAAAAGCAATGTTAAAAGAAGTGCTTAATCAACCCCAAGAAAATTTACTTAAGGAAGAACGAAAATGGCTATCCGATTTGCAAGTTATCTTTGCCAAAATTGGAGCCACAGAGGAAGACCACACCACATTAAAACAATCCATCCAACAGTTGGATGAGCTTTTTTTATTAGTGGTGGTCGGCGAGTTTAATTCTGGAAAAAGCTCTTTTATTAATGCCCTGTTAGGTTCAGCCATTTTAAAGGAAGGTGTTACACCAACCACCGCCCAAGTTAATATCTTAAAATACGGTGAAACATCAACTCATAACGTTATGACACCGCATCTACATACCATTACTGAACCGATTGAGATATTGCGGCATGTCAGTATTGTTGATACACCTGGCACAAATGCTATTATCAAAGAACACCAACGAATCACCGAAGAGTTCGTTCCACGTTCCGATATTGTGTTATTCATCACTTCAGCAGACCGACCCTTTACCGAAAGTGAACGCCAATTTATGACCCAAATTCGAGATTGGGGTAAAAAGGTGGTCATTATAGTCAACAAGATAGATATTTTTGAGGACTCGCATGAACAGCAACAAGTCGTTGATTTTGTGAGTGAGAATACAAAAAGTCTAATCGGTATTCGAGCCGAAGTATTTGCCATTAGTGCTAGAAAAGCCAGACGAGCAAAACAAGGAAATCCACGTCTATGGACAGAAAGTCAATTTGAGCCATTAGAAGAATTTATCCAAAATACCCTAGATGAAAAGAGTCGTATACGTCTTAAATTCCTCAACCCATTGGGAGTTGGCTCTCGCTTGTTAAATCAATATTTGGAGCATGTTAATTATCATCTTGGTTTATTGAAAGATGATTTTGAGTTGCTCGATAATTTGGAGCGTCAACTTAAAATTTATCGTCAAGACATGCAACGGGATTTTAAGTTTCGTCTTTCTGATATTGAGAAAGTTTTGTTTGAAATGGAAAAACGTGGCAATGATTTCTTTGATGATGTCATGCGAATAGGACGTGTGGCGGATTTGCTACGTAGCGAACATATTAAACGTGAATTTGAAAATGAAGTTGTAGCTGATGCCCCACAAGAGATTGAAATGAAAATAGCAGAGTTGATTGATTGGCTGGTCAATGCAGACTTAAATCAATGGCAATCGGTCATTGGACATTTGGAAGAACGAAAGAAGGAACATCAAAAACAAATCATTGGTGAAGTAGGAAAGTCGTTCCGTTATGACCGCGAACATCTTTTAGATACTGTTGCCCGTTCGGCTCAACGGGTTGTAGATACTTATGATAAAAATATAGAATCTCGGCAAATTGCTGCCAGTGCCCAACTGTCGGTGATGGGTTCAGCCGCAGTCAGTTTAGCAGGAATTGGCACGATGGTTACAGCACTGCGGTTTACTCACAGGAGGAGTAGTTTTCATTTTGGGAGCATTTGTCATCCCTGCTCGTAAGCGGCAAGCAAAAGCAGAATTATCTACCAAACTCGCCACACTGCGCGGAGAACTGCTCGGCTCATTAACAAAGCAATTTGATAAAGAATTAAACCGTAGCCTACAACGCATCAAAGATGCTACTAATCCATACACTCGTTTTATTCGTTCTGAACGAGACAAATTAGACGACTTGAAAGTCGCCTTGACTGATTCTCAATATATTCAAGAGCAGTTACGGGCAAAGATTGAATCACTATAGTTTCGGAATGTCAAAGCAGACATGTGTACCTGTTTTTCAAGCATCATAATGCCTCGCACAATGGAGCGTCAAAGCTTGCTTTGACATGAAAAAGCTTTTTCGCTCCAATTTATAGGAGCAACTTATTGTGGATATGCCTACAAATATCCAAAAACTTATCGAACATTTCAAATACAATCAAGACGAATACATGCGGGCTAACTACAACGAAACGCAAACACGCCGCAAATTCATTGACCCATTCTTCATGGCATTGGGTTGGGATGTCAGCAATGAGGCAGGTTATGCCCTCGCTTATCAGCAAGTTGTCCATGAGGATGCCATCAAAGTCGGCGGGGCAACTAAGGCACCTGATTATTCGTTTCGTATTGGTGGGGTACGCAAATTTTTTGTGGAGGCAAAAAAACCTTCTGTAAAATTATTCCATGATGTCAATTCCGCTTTTCAGCTTCGGCGTTATGGTTGGTCTGCTAAATTGTCTTTAAGCATTTTGACCAATTTTGCCGAACTCACCATTTATGATTGTCGCATGAAACCGAATCGCATTGGCGATAAAGCAAGCCATGCTCGCATCCTTTACATGACCCTCGATGAATATGCCCACCGTTGGCATGAAATTGCCGATGTGTTTTCACCGCAAGCTATCATGAAAGGGGCATTTGATAAATTCAGCAAATCCAAAAAAAGCAAGCGTGGCACTGCGGAAGTTGATGATGCTTTGCTCCAAGAAATCGAAACATGGCGAAACTTATTAGCCAAAAACATCGCTTTACGCAATCCTGATATTTCGCATGAGCAGCTTAATTTTGGCGTGCAGTGCGTGATTGACCGTATAATCTTTTTGCGAATTTGTGAGGATAGAGGAATCGAAACTTATGGACGGCTCATGGCATTGCAAAATGGCAAAAATGTTTATGAGCGTTTCATGCACCTTTGCCACCAAGCAGACATACGCTATAATTCGGGCTTATTTCATTTTCGGCATGAAAAAGGTCGCCCCGATATTAGCATGGATACGATTACGACAAATCTAACAATCGATGATAAAACCCTGAAAGATATTTTTAATGGTTTATATTATCCCGAATCGCCTTATGAATTTTCCATGATTCCAGCCGATATTTTGGGGCAGGTTTATGAGCAGTTTTTGGGTAAAGTCATCCGCCTTACAGAAGGGCATCGTGCTAAGGTTGAGGAAAAACCCGAAGTTAAAAAGGCAGGTGGCGTTTATTATACGCCGACTTATATCGTTGATTATATCGTTGCCGAAACTGTCGGCAAGTTGTTGCATTGCAAATCTCCAAAAGCAATTGGGCATGTAAAAATACTTGACCCCGCATGCGGTTCAGGTACGTTTTTATTACAGGCATATCAATTTTTGCTAGATTGGTATCTTGAATATTACAGCACCCATGAGCCTGAAAAATGGGCGAAAAAGAAAAAGCCACCGATTCGGGAGTCGGGAATTAGGATTCAGGATTCAGACCTGTCAGGTTTTCGAAAACCTGACAGGTCTAAGTTGGCGTGGCAGGAGTTGGGGTCTTGGCAACTTACCCTCCATGAACGTAAACGCATTTTGATTGCCCACATTCATGGCGTGGATATCGACCGCCAAGCCGTTGAAGTAACGAAACTTTCGCTTTTCCTAAAAGTTTTGGAGGGCGAAAATGATGCCTCATTACAACCTACCTTAATCTATGAACGTGCATTGCCCGATTTGAGCGATAATATTAAATGCGGTAATTCGCTTGTGGGTTGGGATGTTTTGCAGGAGTCAGAAGTCGGGAGTCAGGAATCAGACATGAAGAATTTGAATCCCTTCGATTGGCATGCCGAATTTTCAACGGTCATGGCGGCGGGTGGTTTTGATGCGATTATTGGCAATCCGCCTTATGCTCGAATCCAAACGTTGGTCAAATTTTATCCCATGCAAGTTGATTATTTCAAAAAAACGTATCAATCAGCAAAAACTGGCAATTATGATATTTATGTTTTGTTTTTGGAAAAATGCATGCAACTCATGAAAAAATCGGGCATGCTTGGTTTCATTCTGCCACATAAATTTTTTAATGCTAAATTTGGGCGTGGGGTTCGCAAAGTGATTAGCGATAAACAGGCAATTTCACATGTGGTATATTTTGGGGCAGAACAAATTTTTAGAAATGCCACAACTTATACATGCTTACTTTGTTTGCATGGCACGCCACAAGAAAAATTTGTTTTCGTCAAAATCAATGAAAATGATTCCATGCCTGAAACACTGAATTTTATTCAAAATCAAATCGAACATGTGAGTTATGAACCCGCCATGATTATGCAACCGCAAGATGATTCGGCATGGCATTTTTATGGAGCAAAAACAAAATTGGTTTTGGATAAACTTTATCAGCAACCGCAAACATTAGCTGATGCAACCCACAAAATTTTTCAAGGGATTGCTACCAGTGCCGATAAAATTTATGTATTACGCATTTTGAAAGAAGGGGAAGAAACATATCTATGTTATTCTAAACACATGGATAAGGAAATTGAAATTGAAAAAGGTTTAGTCAAACCATTTCTCATGGGAAAAAATGTGCATCGCTATGAACCTGTTAAACCTATAAATGTGGTTATTTTCCCCTATCAACTTGAACCTAATAAAGCAACTCTCATGGCACAAACTTTTATTCAAGAACATTATCCCATGGGTTGGAAATATCTCCATGCCAATCGAAAAGCATTGGAAGGACGAGAGAGGGGACGCATGAAGGGCGAACGATTTTATGCGTACATTTATCCTAAGAACCTACTTGAATTTGAACGGGTTAAAATCATGACTCGTGATATTTGTGATAAACCAAGCATGAGTATTGATGTGCAAGGCAATCTCTACCATACAACTACTTTACACAGTTTTGTATTTAAGGAAACATGCTATGAAAACCACAAATATTTTTTGGGAGTATGCAACTCAAAAATACTACACTTTTTCTTACAAGCAACAGGTACAGTTTTACGAGGTGGTTATATTAGGTTTTTACCGTTGTACCTAAGTCCGTTCCCAATCCGCCGCATCGATTTTGACAATGCCGCCGAAATTGCCATGCATGAGCACATGGTGTCGTTGGTGGAGAGCATGCTAGATTTGAATGCCCGTTTGGCGGTGGTGAAGTCGCCGCATGAGGAGGTCATGCTTCAGCGTCAAATCGTTGCAACGGATAGGCAAATTGACATGTTGGTTTATAGCTTGTACGATTTAACGGAGTCAGAGATTAAAATCGTAGAAAAGAATTGCAATAACCAGTAGTAAGGAAGTTTTGGCACCGTCATAGGTGAAACTGACTAAGACCCCGCTCGTTAATGAATCGCCTGACTTAAACTAAAACAAGAAAGGTTTTAAAAACCTTTCTTGTTTCAAGCGGTGGAACATACGCCTATTTGTACTTATCTTCGGAGTATGACCACGGAAACCAGTTTGTGTCGTGGAAGAAATTCCATAAGCGAGAAATTTGACGGCCATATCCTCAACAATAAACAAGTAAATTTGTCAGATTGTGAATTTTGTATTAAAATCAAATCGTTAGAAATAGATTGGGTATTGGCACTGACCATAAGTTGTGTGCCTAACATCCAATCCAAAATTATCTAATTATTTAATAAGTGTATCACTCTGTCCAACTAGAAGTGGGGCGAGTAGGAGTTTATACACAAGATATGCAAAAAGGAGGTAAGCCGTTTTCCTCCCCAGACTAGAAGTCGAGGGGTTTCCAACGGCTGATTTATATGAGACCTGTATACATTGTCTCTGGCGGGGTATCTAAATTTGTCAAAGCCCGCCATGACAAAACATTTCAAGGACTGGTAAAGGAAGCTTATGATTATGCTCTGGCTGATATTGGCATTGAGCATCCTAAGTTTTTTGAATTAGTGGATGGAACAGTAGCGTCATACTTTTCTGACCACTTCACCCGTCAGTTAATGGCTGGGATTATGGCTCAAGATTATCTTGGCATGTGTCCCAAGCCTTCACATCGTGTGGAAGGCGGTGGAGCAACTGGTGGAATTTGTTTTCAAGAGGCATGGAAATCCGTAGCCTCTGGTTACATGGACGTTTGTTTAGCTTATGGTTTTGAACACATGAGCCATGTGGAAACATGGAAAGGGAATGAATTTATCGCCCTTGCTTCCGATGTTTCTTTTGATTATCCTGTCGGTGGTTTTTATTCAGGCTATTATGCTATGATGGTCACCCGTCACATGGCAGAGTTTGGTACAACAGTTGAACAACTTGCCCATGTTTCGGTGAAAAATCATATCAATGCCTATCATAATCCGTATGCCCAAAAACGCATGCGGTTGACGATTGATGATGTACGAAACTCACCGATGGTTGCTTGGCCCTTAACCCGCAATGACATTTGTGTTATGAGTGATGGGGCAGCATGTGTCATTATGTGTTCAGAAGATGGCTTGGCAAAATTGGAAAAAGAGACGGGACAAACTTATCATAAAGTAAAAGTAGGTGGTATTGGACGAGGTACTGATGCCATGCGTATGTCTGATAGACCGCATCAATCCTATGAAGATTTTTATAAATACAATGCCTTACCAAATGAAATGGACGATGACTCGAAGGCATATTATAAGAATCTATGGGATAAAGGCTTCCGCTATCCAGGCATCCATTCATTCCGAGCAGGACGAATGGCTTCCCGTGAAGCATACAAAAATGCCAATATCACTGACCCTATGAACGAAATTGATTTCGTTGAATTACACGATGCCTATACGTCTTCTGAAATTCAAACCTACGAAGACATGGGATTATGCCGTTATGGTGAAGGTGGTAACCTGGCTGCTAGTGGAAAAGTGTTTATGCCGGGCGTGGAATATGGGCTCGATTTGCCTGAAAAACCAATCTGTCCAGTTAATCCTTCAGGTGGTCTTATTGCCTGCGGTCATCCAGTTGGAGCAACAGGATTAATGCAAGGTGTATTTGCTTTGTGGCAATTGCAAGGTACGGTTGAAAAGCATTTCAGCGATCCAACGCTACAGCTTAAAGATGCTAAACGCGGTGCTATCCACTCGCATGCGGGTACTGGTACTTATGTTACAGTTAGTATTATAGAAAAGGAGAATTAGGAGGTAGCCAATGTCAAATAAAGAATTTCCACAACAAATCGAGGAAAATTTGGAAGGGACAACTGTCTTTAATATTCCCTTTCCGAAAGATGATGACTTATCAGTTCTAAAGAAACTGTCACCTATTGTTTACAAACACCCGTACTCTATTGAGTATAACTACTCTTATGGTTTGGACTCACCTTTCTTTGCTGGGCTTGCCAATAAACGATTTATCGTTTGTCGTGAACCAGAATCAGGCTATACTTACGCCACTCCGCGTGGGCATGACATGTATAGTGGCAAGGAAACAGAATGGGTTGAGATTGTACCTGAAGGGCGTATTCATGGCTTCACAGTTTGTCATTTTGGTTCAGAAGCTTTTTTGCCTGAATGTCCCTTTGTATTGATTTTGGTTGAATTTGAGGAATGTGATACCTTGTTCTTAGCACGATTGATTGGTGTTGACCCCAACAAGGCAAACATTGACTGGATAGGAAAAAAGGTCAAAGGGCGTTTCTTGCGTAATGCCAAACTCAAACCAACTGATATTTATTTTAATGTGGTAGAATAGCATGTATCATGGACGTTTTGTCCATGTATATATCTCACAAGCATCTTGCCTGTGAGCCGAAAACATGGTTCGTAGTGACGACTTCAGTCGTCACTACGGGTTTGTGCATGCTGGACAACTAAAATTGTTACTGCTGAAAAACATTTTTTAATAGTAACTGTTCACACCCCACCAGAGGGCTGTTTAATGCTATTTTTGACAAGATAAATTGGAGGGTCAAAGCTTGCTTTGACATGAAAAAGCGAGCTTTATCGCTCCAGTGCTACCATTAAAAACAGCAATGCCTAACAAAACTATTATCCCTGACGATTTGTCACGTACCATTGTTGCCGTTCATCAGGATAAAGGTGTACAGTGGCTCAAAGATTTTCCTTATATTTTGAATGAGTGTATCCAGCGATGGAATATAGACCGTATTGCACCATTTTTAAATCTTTCATTTAACTATGTGGCAAAGGCAACGCGGACTAATGGCGAACGTGTAGTTATCAAAATAGGTGTGCCATGCGATGAACTCATAACAGAAATCTCCGCACTTGGTATTTATGACGGTCGAGGAAGTGTGCGGATATTGGATGCCGATAAACATAAGGGAGTATTATTGCTTGAATTGGTACAACCTGCTACCCGCCTGTCATATCTTAAGGATGACAGACAAGCAACAACTATCGCCGCAAATGTGATGCGAAAACTTTGGCGACCACTACCGACTCATCACCCATTCCCGCATGTCTCCAAGTGGGCAACAGGTTTAAAAAAGTTGCGTTTGCATTTTGATGGGACAACGGGACCTTTACCTTCTAAATTGGTTGAAATGGCAGAAGTGCTTTTTGCCGAATTGCTTGATTCGATGGAAGATGTAGTGTTGCTACATGGTGACCTGCACCATGAAAACATCTTAGCCTCGAATCGGGAAGGATGGCTGGCAATTGACCCCAAAGGAGTGGTTGGGGAACCTGCTTATGAGGTTGGAGCATTGTTGCGTAACCCGATACCTATTCTTCTATCTTTACCGAACCCCAAAAAATTTTTCGCCCGACGAATTGACCAACTATGTGACGAATTAGAATTACCACGCCAACGGGTGCTAGGTTGGGGAATTGCCCAATCAGTACTTGCAGCATGGTGGTGTATTGAAGATAACAGCTATGGAAGGGATTGCTTTATTACCTGTGCAGATATCATGGCTGATATGATATAGTGAGTAGTAGAAACGGAGTCGCAGGATTGTACGCTGTATGTAAGGTTTCTATAAATTTTTTGATTAAGTTGGACGATTGATGTACAATATTACTAGCTAATATCAGTTTTAATATACATAACAAAATGGAGAGATATAATGAAATTTGTTAACCCCCAAAATGATGTCGCTTTCAAGAAAATCTTTGGTAGCGAAGACAAGACTCAAATTCTCATCTCATTTCTAAATGCAGTTTTAGGACTGACTGGAGATAAGATAATTCAAGAGGTAACAATCCTGAATCCGTTTCAGGCTCCTCGTCTCAAACACCTGAAATATACTACCCTTGATGTACGAGCAAAAGATAAACGAGGTATAACCTTTATCGTAGAAATGCAAGTCCGTGGGTTGGAAGGTGGCATGAAACGATTTGTCTATTACGCCGCCAAAGCATATTCATCTCAACTCAAGCGTGGTGAAGATTATCCCAAACTAAACCAAGTCATATTCATTGGTGTATTGGGATACAACGAATTTGAGGGCAAGAATTATCTCAGTCGACATTTGATATTGGATGCGGAAACGCATACCCATGAAATCAAAGATGTTGAGTTCAATTTCATTGAGCTACCGAAATTCAAGAAGAAAAAGCATGAATTAAAAACTATATTGGAAAAATGGATATACTTTATCAAGCATGCCAAGCAGTTGGAAGTCGTACCCGACAATGTGGAGGATGAGGTGTTGCTACTAGCTTATGAGGTGGCAAAACAGCATGGCTGGACTGATGAAGAGTTAGAGGTGTACGATTATTGGGCAATGAAGGCTCAAGATGCTAGAGGTGAAGTGACATGGGCAGTGAAAAAAGCAACAGAGAAAGCTCGTGTCAAAGCTCTTGCTGAAGGGCGTGCTGAAGGGCGTGCTGAAGAGCGTGCTGAAACTGCTGGTAAAATGCTTGCCAAAGGCATGGATATTTTCCTCATTGCTGAACTGACTGGGCTAACTGCTGATGAAGTGATGGCTTTGAGCTAAAATTTAGATTTTTGCTTGTATACTTATGAACCCTTTTCACAAACCTAAAAAACATCCCCATGACATTAGGCAACCTATTCTTGCCCTGCGGAATATCACAGTACAATTTGGGCAGGCATTAGCTTTGCACATGGTTTCATTCCAATTGCAAAAAGCAGAACGAGTGGCAATTGTTGGTCCAAATGGAGCTGGAAAAAGTACCTTGTTTAATGTTATTGCTGGGCTTTTATCACCGACAGACGGAGAAGTTAAAATCTATGGACATGCTCCAAGTCATCATACCTGCATTGCTTCCCCAAAAAAGCAGATTGGGAGTATGTGTATCAGTCATTGGACTTAGTAGGCATGGCAAATTTTGCTAAACGACAAATCGGCGAGCTATCGGGAGGACAACAACAACGGGTGTTTATTGCACGTGCCTTAGCCCAAGAAGCCGAATTGGTTTTGATGGATGAACCATTAAATGGACTAGACATCAACTCACAAGCAGACATCCTAGATATTTTAAAAACGTTATCACAACGAGAAGTAACTGTCATGATAACCACGCATGACTTAAATGCAGTGGTAGAAAACTTTGATAGAGTCATGCTTCTTAATCAACGTGTCCTTGCCTTTGGTTCGGCTGAACATGTCTTAACCCCAATATTGTTAAATCAGGCATATCAAGGGCGGATGCAATTAGTGAAAACTAAAGAAGGAACAATTGTCATTCATCCCAACTTAGAAAATCGGCATAAGAGGCATACTCATGTTTGAGATAATAAATCTAATCACAGAACCACTACAATATGCCTTTATGGTACGGGGCATGATTGCGGGTGTAATTGTTGGTAGCGTGTGTGCTGTGTTGGGGGTGTATATTGTTTTGCGGGGCATGGCATTATTCGGAAATGCCTTATCGCATGCCATTTTACCAGGCGTTGCAGTTGGCTACTTGGTAGGCGGAAATAATCAAACTTGGCTTTTTATTGGCGGATTGGTGGCAGGCATTTTAACTTCAATTGGGATTGGTTCTATTAGCAAGGGCGGCTTGAAAGAAGATACAGCTACAGGTGTCATTTTTACGGGAATGTTTGCACTCGGCATTGCACTCATTTCAACTGTTCGTAACTATAGCGTTGATTTGACCCATTTTCTTTTTGGCAATGTGTTAGGTGTTTCGGATAGTGATTTATGGCTCATTGGTATTTGTGGATGCCTAGTTATCTTGACGATTTTTGCCTTTTACAAAGAATTGCTTGTAATTTCATTTGACCCACTGCTGGCAAAAACATTACATTTGCCTATAAATTTTCTGAACTATTTACTTTTAGTATTGATTGCCGTAACGATTGTACTTTCCTTACAAACAGTTGGCATTGCCTTAATGTCCGCTATGTTGGTGACACCCGCTGCAACTGCCTATTTGGTGACTCGCCGCTTGCCAATTATGATGGTGCTATCTGCACTGTGTGGTTCTGTCAGTGCGATTGTTGGCTTGTACCTTTCTTTTTATGTCAATATCGCATCCGGTCCAGCTATTGTATTGGTGTGTACTTCTTTCTTTATCATTACATTTTTGCTGTCGCACCATCGAGGTGTCATCCGAAAAGTTAGTTCTTGATGAGGCTGATATATTTATAGCGTTTAAGAAAAACCATTTTGGAATTCAGACCTGACAGGTTTCTAAAAACCTGTCAGGTCTATCCAAAAAACTAAAATTTAGCGAATGTATCCCAATTCATTGCAATATTGGTGAAAGCACTTATAATTACTAGCAAACATATTTTTGATGTATTCCGCATCTTGAAATCGTTGAAAGCCATAATTATTGACTTGACAAGATGTATGGAACAACAAGATTTTATCTTGCCATGAAAAAAGGTTCTGAACATCTATAGCACAGACATCTTGTCTGTACTACATGAATTTAACATAAAGGAGAAAACATGACTTCACACACAGATACAACCCAATTGACCTTACACCTACAAGGAAACGAGGCAATTGAACAACATGAATTACGCCAACTGACATAACAATTAGAAAATGTGTTATGGCAACAAAATGTGCAATCGGTTAAACAGGTCGAGATAGAATCACCTACGGAACCAGGAGCAAAATCAGCCATGTACGAATTTATCAGTGCCGTATCTGTCGAATTGACGGCGGGTACAATGTTGACCATTATTCCATTTTTGGTAAGTTGGTATCACCAACGACAAAAACACATCCAAGAAAATCTAAACTTTGATATTACAATTGCTGGCAAAAGATTTAAGTTTGATGCCTCTGGCATGACCGAAGAAGAATCAAACCTATTTGCTAAGAAGTTGTTGCAAGAGGTTATTGAGATTTAACTATCACTGTGGGAAACGAAAAGGAGTGCAAAAAATCTATCTTTTCACGCAGTTGACAAAACAAGAATTGTCGTTCCATCGCAATTAGAAATTGCGGTTACAAAATTCAACCTTATTTAAGGAGGTAATTATGAAAAGTCCATTTCCAGGTATGGATCCTTATGTAGAACAAGCAGGTATTTGGAATCAAATGCATTTGCATTTGATTGCCGAAACACAAAAATTTTTAGTATCCTTGCTACGTCCGAAATATAACGTGGCAATTGAGCAATTAACTTATGTAACAATTATGCCCCCATCAACAAATGGCAACAAAGGAGATGATTATGGTATTATACCTGATACTCTTATTTTAGCACCAAGTCATGTCATTCCGCAATTTGACATAGAATCACAGGGAGGGCTTGCTGTGGCAACACAAACTGCTGTCAAGCCATTTGTTGCCTTGATTCCTATGCCCGAAGAAATCAAACATCGTTACTTAGAAATACGCCGCCGTAAAGATAATAAGGTAATTACGGTCATAGAGATTTTATCTCCTGCAAACAAGTATAAAGGAAAAGGACGTGATGATTACTTGAAAAAGCGAAACGATATTTTTGCTAGTCGTACTCATCTTGTTGAAATTGATTTGCTTCGCAGTGCTAAGCCTATGACATTTAGCCCGAATACCAAAAACGATTATCGTATTTTGGTCAGTCGTAGTTGGCAGCGTCCTGAAGCTGATATGTATCTGTTTGGTGTTCGACAATTAATCCCTGACATTCCCATCCCAGTGATTTATGGCGATGAGGAACCAATTTTGCCATTAAATCACATCATCCATGATATTTATGAGATGGTTAGCTTTGATAGCTTTATTGATTACAATGAACCACCAACACCACAGCTATCCGAATCTGATAGCAAATGGGCAAGCGAGTTAATTCAAAATAATTTGAATACTTAGGAATGTAATTAGGGCTGTTCAATACTATTGTTGGACAAGATAACTTGGAGAGTCAAAGTTTGATTAAGGAGATGTTATCATGACTCGTCGTCTAGCCTTGCTGATAGGCAATGGCAATTATGAAAATGAAAAACAGTTTCCAAAACTGAAAACGCCGCAAAAGGATATTGAATCACTGGCGGTATTGTTGCATGACCCGCTGATAGGGAACTTTGAAAAACCGTCATGCCTGGTCGATGAATTAGAACGTACCATCAGTCGGGAATTCTTTGTTTCTTCAAAGATAAACGTCCCGATGATGTTTTGTTCTTCTACTTTTCAGGGCATGGTGTAAAAGATGCTTGGGAACAACTTTATTTTGCCATGCCCGATACTGACCGTGATGAATTAGATATATCGGCAATTTCAGCCGAATTTCTGAATAAGCGTATCAAAAACTGTCGAGCAAAGCAAATTGTTGTAGTGTTAGATTGCTGTTACAGTGGAGCATTTGAAGGTGCAAAAGGAACTGATGTTGGGACGCAAGCTACCTTTGCCCAAAGTGGTGAAGGACGAATTTTCCTGACCGCTACTGATAACTTTCAACGAGCATGGGAAGGACATGTCATAGATAAAAGTCTGGAACATTCCATGTTTACTCATTATCTGGTGCAAGGCTTACAAAATGGTAAAGCGGATTTAAACAATGATGGCAATATCACCGTTTCTGAATGGTACGACTATGCCTACCAAAAAGTGCAGGCTAAAAGACCTACTCAAACTCCCAAGACATGGACACAAAAGAAAAGAGGTGATGTTGTCATCGCCCTCAATCCGCATGCGAAACCGAAGCCTAAGCCGATTCCCGCTGAGATTCAGCAGGCATTGCTAAATCCCATGCCGTTTATTCGTAAGGGTGCGGTTGAGGCTTTAGCAGGCATGTTGAAATCTACGGATGATAAGGGACTTGTCATGGGGATTGAGTTGGCGTTGCGGGGCATGGT
>NBMH01000090.1 GCA_002084875.1 Anaerolineaceae bacterium 4572_78
GGGGGGCCATACGCCCCTGCTGTACTCCCACGCCCTTACTATACTCCTAGGGCTGTTCAATGCTATTTTTTGACAGGATAAACTGGAGGGTCAAAGCTTGCTTTGACATGAAAAAGCAAGCGAGATTTGATGCTCCATTGTGCAACAATCTTAGCTGGGGTGGGTGGGAGGATTTCATAAGACCCTATCCAACAAGGCTAACCCCCTTGCCTTTCCAATCAACTTAGCAAACGTGCCAAACCGAGGTCCTTGTTGTTGTCCCATGACCACCTCGTAAAATATTTTGAAGAAATCGGCTGGTTTTATCTCAAACTTGCGGGCGATATCGAAAGGTATTTTCTGTAATTCCTTCACATCATCACCTTCATAATTTGCCACTTCATCATGTAATGCTTGCAACATGTGACGTTCCTGCTCGGTGGGAATGCGATATTTTTTATTCGGCAAAATGAAATCACGATAATAATTGATATTCTTGCTGATTAAATCTTGTAAGGCATGTTCATAATCTTTTGCTGCTGAGTCATATCGCTCCAGATAATCGAAAATCAACTGGCTATTATCATTCCCCAAAGCTGAAACAAGATTGTTAATCAAAGAATAATTTATCGGAAGTTCATAACTAGGTACGCTATTACCATTGTCATAGATATGCCAAACAGCCATGTCAGGTTGTTTTTGAGGTACGACTGATGCATAGCGATTTAGTTCAGCCAAGTAATCATCTACAGATTTGGGCACCACATCCCAAAAGAGTCGTTTTGCCCGTTTTGGATTTTGAAAGATGTAATGCAACAATGATCCCAGCGGAGCATATTTTGTCCATGTATCAATCGTCAAACCAAGTCCTACGCTTTTTGATATTTTGCTACCCGTTTCATCTAGGAACATTTCATAGATAAGTCCAATCGGCGGCTGTTTGCCCATCAAACGGATAATTTTACCTGAAAGTTTGGCAGATTCGATTAAGTCTTTGCCATACATTTCATAGGCAACGTTATAAGAGAACCAACGCAATGCCCAGTCTACTTTCCAGCCAACTTTGACCTTTCCACCTGTTACCACTGTATTTCCATGATGACCACATGATTTCATTTGTTCAGTATTTTTATTACATATGTAGTCAATGGTGCCGTTTTCGGGATGATAGCACGTAACTTGAGTAGTATAAATTCGACCACATGATTCACAAATCGGGAAAAATGGTGACCAATTTTCACGTTTGTCTTTCCGTAATGTCGGCAGGATAATCGCCTGTACTTCCTCATATTTGTTTAGCAAAATGGTTAAACCTTCATCAAAATCTCCATTTTGATATGCCTGTTGCGAGCTTTGAAATTGATAATCAAAATTGTACCTATCCAAAAACGTTTGTAGCTTTTGATTCATGTAACCGCTATAACTATCACATTCAGCAAAAGGGTCGGGGATATGACAAAGCGGCTTGCCTAAATTTTCAGCTAACATGTTTTGCTGGGGCATGTTAAGTGGTACTTTACGTAAACCATCCATATCATCACTAAATGCAATCAACTTTGTTTGCCAACCTGTTAAATGTTCAAAGGCATGGCGTACCCATGTTGTTCGGGCTACTTCGGCAAATGTACCGATATGTGGTAGACCACTCGGACCAAATCCCGTCTCAAACACGACGGGAGATGCCGGTTCTGTTCTATGTCGTTTTTGAAGCGACTGTGCTTCCTTAAAGGGCCAAGATTTATATTTTTGCATGATATTTTCCTCAAATTTATAATTTGTATTTATACTAAAAACTTCACGAGTGTATTTTATATTATAGCATGCTGTTTTGCAAAAAAATTAGAATAGTTGTATAATACAAAGGAATCACAGAATTAACTTTGTGGCTACTATCAATTCGAATTTGCGGCTACAAAATTCAAAACTATTATCATATACATTTTGGAGAGTATGACTAAAAATATGGAAAAAATAAAACAATTACTAGGTCCAATGCGTGTTCCCTTTTTGATATTAACACCCGCTTGTGTTTTACTGGGGGTAGGAACAGCTATGTGGGTTCACAACCAAGTGAACATTTTTCAGGCTATCTTAGTTCTCATTGGAGCGGTTTCTGCTCATATCAGTGTGAACGCTTTTAACGAATATTTTGATTTTCAAAGTGGTTTGGATTTAAAAACGGAACGGACTCCTTTCAGTGGTGGTAGTGGAACATTGCCCGAAAAGCCAGGTTTAGCTCCTTCTGCTTTGAATATCGCCATCACGACTTTTGTGCTTACTGCTTTGGTAGGCATGTACTTTATGTATGTTCAGGGTTTGGCTTTGTTACCATTAGGTATACTTGGTCTCATCATCATATACGTTTATACTAAATGGATTACTCAATATCCGCTTTTATGCTTGCTGGCCCCAGGACTAGGATTTGGGCCGCTCATGGTGATGGGAACTCATTTTTCCCTTACAGGTGCATATTCATGGACACCTCTCATCGCTTCACTCATTCCTTTTTTCTTGGTGAGCAATCTCCTACTTTTGAATCAGTTTCCCGATATTGAACCTGATAAAAAGGTAGGCAGAAAACACTTACCAATTGCCGCTGGCAGGAAAAATAGTGTTTATATTTTTGGTTTATTTTTTGTATTGACCTACTTGGTCATTATCGTCGGTGTGTATTTTGCCTATCTACCGACCGCTAGTCTCATTGGGCTTTTAACGATAGTTATTGCTATCCCTACAACTATGGGAGCATTCCGATATGCCGAAGACATCAAAAAATTAGTTCCATACATGGGGCTAAATGTAGTCATAAATATTATAACGCCTATTTTGGTTGCTACAGGATTGTTTATCGGCTGGTAAACGGTACAGCAGACAATATGTCTGCGGTTGCGGTGACTCAAACAGATTACGCAGACTTGCAAAATTTGTACATGGTTGTATTGTTTAACCCAAACCAATAAGTGCATTAACCAATTTTGGTATTACAAACCATTGTAATATACAATTTCCTTTAGCTAATCGGTTCCAACTATAAACATCTGTGGTTAAACAGACAAGCCCTGCTGTCGGAAAACGCAAGGGTACCGCTATATCGTTTCCGCCACATAAACTTGATACGGTTTCTTCCATTGTAGGATTGTGTCCAACCAGCATTACCGAATTAATTTCATTGGACAGGTCCCGTAGGGCAGTAATTAGAGTATCGCTTGTTCCATGATAAAATGTGTGTTGCCAACTAATATCACCTTTATAACCACATGCCTTTGCTACCAATTTCGTTGTTTGTGTGGCACGTTTTGCCGAAGAGGCAAGAATAATATCAGGTACACAATCAAAACTAGATAATACTTGTCCCATTTTTGGGGCATCTTTTTTGCCCCGTTTATTCAAGGGACGGTCAAAATCAACTAGGGATGCGTCTCCCCAATCCGATTTTGCATGACGTAAAATAAGAATAGTTTTTGACATTATTTTTTCCTTTATTCTACATAGAAGCTACTGAGTCCGAAATCATTTGCTGATTTTGTAAATTTGTATTAGAACATTAAATATGAAGTAGCATAAATTGTCAAAAAACAATAACCGTTGTAGTATCAAGAATCATGGTATCACGCATGGAATATCAACAAGGAAAGCAGTTAGGCTTTTGGAATGCACTTTCGTACATTCCAAAAGGAATACAGTGAAAATTAAGGAAAAAAGACAGTGGTAATTCATCCCACCAGAGCTATTTACGGCATCGTTGGTTTTTTTTGTCTCGGGTTCGATAAATTAAAAAACTTATGGACAAACCTAAGCCTAGCCGATAAAATTGGCATTCTTCTAATTATTGGGTTTGGTTGTTCTGCTTCGTTTTCACAGCGTTCAGGTTGGGATTACATCGCCGCCTTTCGAGCAGATACACTTGCTGGAGTAACTGCTCGACATACATGGAATCCATATCCTACCTATTGGCTTATTTATCCATTTGCTATCATGCCTGAACGGGTAGGGTTTTTCTTTTGGAATTTGGTTAATGCTATTTGTTTTATCTACGCCATTTATTATTGGCGGGGAAATTTTCTAGGCTTTAGCCTATCACTCCCTCTTTTTTGGACATATTACAGTGGGCAGATGGAAGGATTTATCAGCTTAGGGATTGTACTAGGTTTATCACAAAGTCCATTATTAGCTGGGTTTGGTTTAGCGTTACTAACCATCAAACCACAATTAGGCATATTACCCGTTTTATTCATCCTCTATCGCCGCCGCGACTGGCAATTATTGATTGTGCCTGTTCTTATTTACGGAGCATCGTTTTTGTATTGGGGATGGTGGATACCACAATGGTTGTATGATTTACATGGAAAAGGTGATGCTTCGGTTATTTTCCCAACAAATATCAGTTTATTTCCTTACAGCCTTATTTTATTATCACTTCTTTGGTGGACACGAAAATCATTGAAAGCATGGCTACTTATTGAAAGTTTGGTCATCACTTATTTTCCCGTCTATTCCTTAGCAGTGGTATTTTGCCTTGAAATTCCCACATGGGCAAATGTATTTTTATGGTTGGTTTATATCAGTGCTAATTTTATTCAATACCCAACTGTCACATGGCTACCATACACAGCTATTCCTGGCTTCCTTATTCCTGTAGGCATGCTAGGGAAGGAATTACTTGATTTAAATCGCTCGTCTCGGAGCGTAGCACTTTAGTCTGACAATATTTAGACATAATTAATACATTTTTGCTAGGCGATAGTAATACCATTCCCTTTTTTCACCATCAAGCGTCAACTCAAATACAGGTGAAGCTTGATTTCCTTGTGAGTCAATCAACTTCAATTGCCATGTTCCCGTTTCAAAACGTGGGTATTCAAACACTAAGTTGCTTTCAATAATCTCGTTACGACATTTGATAACATAAATATCTCTGTTTTCATCATCAAAACTCTCATACGGGGTAGTACCTAGTATTCTCCCATCATCATCAAATATTCTCCCACCACCTTCTTGAGAATCTTGTTGAGACCTACCTTGACCACAATCCCAATCAATTTTATCAAGGTCGGCTCTATTTACCCATAATTTTTCAGGGGAACTTGCTTTACAAAGGGTATGGCAAGATGTATCGCTTTTTTGAACATCGCCTGTTTCTAAATTTGTACCTACAAGCCGATAGTCTCCTAAGGGAATGTTGCCATCGGTAACATTAATCATCACAGTTAAAAAATGATTGGTAGTCGTAAACACAACTGGTTCAGGTACGGCATAAAAAGGATACATTGATGTTGCTGTCGGATTAACAGGAATAGATGCTGGGTCAGGTGTGCTTGTTGGTGTGCTTGTTGGTGATGGTGGCGTTGATGTTGGGCGAAATGTTCTAGTTGGTCGGGCAGTGGCTGTTTGCGTTACCACGATTGTGTTAGTTGGGGTAGGAATAGACGTATCTGTAGGAGGTGGTGTTGATGTATCTGTTGGTGTTGATGTAAGTGTTGGCGTGTCGGACGGCCGAGCAACTAATGTTTCCACCGCTGAAATTTCTGCAACCATAGCTTGACCTGAAAGAGCAAATATGATAAATAAAACAATTGCAATTAAGGCAATTACAACCAAAGCAATAATTTGTTTGGGACTTAACATGCGATTTGACATTATTTTTTCCTTTCTTATTTAATTAATAGCCCCAACCAACCCATCTATGTGTGGAGGTGTTGGTGTGGGATGAACGGTTACAATATAATTATACCTTACTATTCTTTTTTTTGCAATGTCAATATTAGGAAATAATATCTTGTCAATCTACTACCATTTCAGATGAGTATCGTTTGTCGGCATTGTTAGAATGATTTTTTGCGATATTGCTAATTTCATGCCATAATAGATATTCAGTTTTTCTACAAAGTTGAACTTTTGCATGGGAAAGTCTTTTGAATCGAATTGTAATTATCATAATTATTTCGTTAATACTCATGACTGGTTGCCAGAGTGAAGCCCAACTAACTTTGGCACCAGTTCCTTCCGAAACTGCGAGTTTCAGACTCAGTACAACTCCTTCAACCAATATGGTAGCCCCCTCCACTACAAGGGGAGAGGAGGTTGATGACCCCACCCCTACCGCACCTTCTCCTACAAGGGAAGGTGCGGAGAACTTTTCCACCCCCTCTCCCTTTGTGAGGTTGGCTAGTGTGGATGGCAAACAATTTAACATACCTGAAAGTGCCTTATCCCAAATCACTAACGACACAATACCAATGCCAATACCTCTACCAACGCCAGGACCACTATTTCGACGTTATAAAATTCAAGATGGGGATACATTAGGCTGGATTAGCTGGAAATTTGACATGCCAATAAACGAAATATTAGCCATGAATAACTTGAGAGAAGATGATATTATAAACGTAGGGAAAACGCTGATTTTGCCTTTGCATGTCTCAAACGTCCTAACAACAAATATCACCATGCCTGATAGTGAAGTAGTCTACAGCCCGACATACATTGATTTTGATATTGAGGCTTTTTTACATGAGCAGGGCGGTTATCTAGCACATTATGAGGAAAGGGTTGAAAATGTTAACCTAAGTGGAGCAGAAATCATCGAACTTATTGCTAAAAGATATAGCGTTGGTCCACGCATCCTGTTAACAGCACTTGAATTTTACGGGCAATGGGTGACCAATCCTCAACCTAAAATACAACAATTAGGGGCAGGCAACCCTTTCAGTGATAGGCTATATGTTCAACTCGCTTGGATGTCAAATAAAATTAATGATGGCTATTACAGCTACAAACGAGAAGGAAATTATGTAGTTGAGTTCCGAGATGGCACATTAGCTTTAATTTCACCAGGCATCAATGCTGGCACAGTCGGTATCCAAAATCTGTTAGCCCAAAACATAAATTGGTCAGATTTGCAAGTCCTTCACCCTCAAGGGACAAAGTCTCTTGAAGGTAAGTGGGGCATGCCACAATTTTTAGCTCAATATGAGGAATTTTTCGGCGACATGCATGCCAACAAAATTTATCCTCTAATTCCCATCACTTTAGAACAACCAACCTTTTCTTTGCCATGGGAAAAAGGAGAAATGTTTTATTTCACAGGAGGCCCACACGTTGCTTATGGTATTGCTTCAGTTTGGTCAGCAATTGATTTTGGTCCTTCTGATGTATTAGGCAGTTGCTACATTTCGCAAAAGCATATAACTGCAGTAGCTCCTGGACTCATTTTGTTTAATGGTGCAGGGGAAATTTATCTTGATTTAGATGGAGATGGTAATTGGCAAACAGGCAGCCATCTACATTTTGCTCGCCGCTACAATGGCGAATGGATTGCCGCCGATGGACCTGTACCCCTTAATCTATCGGGTTGGCAAACAAAAAACGGACTTGCCGCTTATGAAGGTACACTTTTTAAGGGGGACATAATAAAGGAAGCATGCCAATGTTGGGATGATGAAAAAAATGGGATTATACATGAAAAATAAAATGAGGTTAGTTTTTATCACAATTATTTTAATACTAGCATCAAGCATGTTTGTGCAATGTAGCACGAAAACTGGTAACCCATCTGCAAAAAACCCAAAATTAAAGGTAGTAGCAACAACAAATATTATTGCTGATGTGGTAAGTAATGTCGGTGGAAATTTAATTGAGCTAACATCTTTGTTACCAATTAACAGTGACCCTCATACATTTGAACCTACCCCACAAGATGCGGTGACTATTAGCAAAGCTGATGTGATTTTTATCAATGGGCTTGGGCTAGAAACATTTTTAGACGATTTAATGAAAAATGCGGGCGGGCAGGCAATCATTGTATCAGTTTCCGATGGTGTTGAGCTTCGGACTTTTTCCGATAGCAAACATGGACATGATGAGCATGGACATGATGGCAACGAAGGCGAGCATGCCAACCATGAATCTGGTGGACATGACCCTCACACATGGATGACTCCAAAAAATGTACAGGTCTTTGTAGATAACATTGAACAAACTTTGCATGATGTTGACCCGACCCATGCAACAATCTATCAGGCAAATGCAGAATCGTACAAAGCACAGTTAGAAAAATTAGATGTGTGGGCAAAAAATCAGGTTGAGCAAATTCCAGTCGAACATCGTAAGTTGGTTAGCGACCATCAATCTTTTGGCTACTACGCAGACCGATACGGCTTAGAGATAATTGGAGCTGTTATCCCAACCTATAGCAGTAGTGCAGAACCATCTGCTCAAGAATTGGCTGAACTGCAACATTTAATTGAGGAATTTGAGGTAAAGGCAATTTTTGTGGGGGCGACTGCTAATAACGTGTTGCCACAACGTTTGGCGGATGATACGGGGATAAAAATTATCCCACTTTACACTGGTTCGCTTGGTGAAACAGGTAGCGGCGTTGAAACCTATTTTGATTTTATTCGCTACAATACGACCGCTATCGTTGAGGCTCTTAAATAGTTACGTGTTCACCCACACAGGGAGAGAGTCAGGGCTGTTCAATGCTAAAGGGGATATTGGATTTCGTACCTCAATCTCATCCATGGGGTATTGTTTTTAACAGAATATATAGGGATTTATGGTATAAATCCCACACGATGATAAGACATGTTTCCTATATTCATACATGTTCTACCTGAAAAATAGCATTGAACAGCCCTAGGGAGAGGGTAGGGTGTACGGTTACGATTTTTTTACATTTTCTACCCCTCTCGAATACAAATCGCAATATCCTTTACCTCATAGATTCTCATGCCTTTTTTCCATAAACTTGCTTCACCTATAATCGTTATCATGTCAGGAGTTTGGTTAATTTCTTTGATATGAACTTCAAGATACATTTGGTGTCGTTCATGTGAAATCTGCCCTCGATATTTCCAAACAGTGGTATGATTTTCTACATGTCCAAAACGTGGCGAATTCATTTGTTGACCTAAGTCTTGTTGTAAAGCATAAGCCTGCAATGCTTGCAAAATTGCTTCGACGCCTAATGAACCAGGCATTACTGGGTCAAGATAAAAATGAGCTTTGAAGAACCATGCTTCAGGGTCAATCATGGATTCTGCAAAAACATAGCCCTTGCCAAATTTGCCACCATTCGGCATGACTATGACCTTATCCAAAAAATCGAGTTGCTTAGGAAACCACACCTCAACCCCACATATTTGAAGGGGTGGGGTTTCCTGAGATAGCAGATTGATAGTATATCGTTTACCAGTCGCTGTTTCATGGTAAGGCGATTTATAATTTCCCCCATCCAAACCGACTTGATTTTTTAAGGCTTCTTTTGTAAAATAACCAAATGTGGTTACACCTTTATAAAATGCCTGACCGTCGCATGACAACTCAAACTCGTACTTTTGCAAGATGATACCAGAAAAGAAAGTTGATGATATAAATGTTACCTTATTGCTCACCGTTTTACCACGAATATCCATCTCCCTAAGTAATTCGCCTGTGCCATCCAAATTGCGGAAGTAGAAATCTTCATCGGGGTACGGTAACGTCGAGCCGAGATATGCCGACAAAAAGCCGCATGGTTGCAGAGCCATTTCCATCAAGATAGAATACGGCGGCATTGGATAATTATTCTGTTCACAATACCATGGATTAACGGGAACATCGTATTCTGAAACAAGGCTAGACTTAGACTTAAAATTATATCGTTCAGCGTTCAATTCCACAATGCGACTAATCAACTGCAAATCACCATTCGGAGTACGTGGACATCGCTTCGTCTCATAAATTTGATACTCCGACCCAAAACATTTTACAATCGAACCCTCTGAAAATTCAATCAACTGTTCTTCAGTATACAAAGCATGTCGTGGTGTCCATTGTGCAACGACTTCATGATAAAGCAAGCGTTGTTGTTCCTGACTCCTAACTCCTAACTCCTGACTCCTAACTCTTTCTTTCTCCACCAACTGCACCCCCAAATTTTCAAAACGAACAACAATTTTATTCTCGAAAATGATGTCAACATTGGCGATAGAGTATGGATTTGGGTCGAGTCCAATTTCCTTAACCTCTAAACGATATTCCATAGTATCATAAGTTGGTATCACCTGTCCTCGACAACGGACAATTTGTTTTAAGTTTGGAATCGGTTGGAAGCGAGCATCTTTTGTAGCATGTTGTAGCCCGATTGAAAGCATGTAAGCCTGCATCATCTGCAAACATCCTTCTGCCATCAATGAACCCGCTAGCACTGCATCATCCATGAAGTGGCATGGAAAATACCAATCATCAGGAGCAATATCTTTTTCAGCAATCATCATGCCCAAGCCCCAAGGTCCACCATGGAAGTCAAGTTGAGTGATACGGTCAACCATGAGCATTTTTTCAGGAGGCAATCGCAAAGATGGATTATGTCCTTTTTGGTCGTAGTGAGAACCGAAGCAAGCGGCGATATTTCCATGCGATAAAGCAACGATATCAGCCCGATTAAAACGGGTTTTATTAGTATGAAGTAAAGGTGTAAAATGCTGTTTGGGTATTTTGGCTCGCTCCTCTAATTCCTCTTTTGTAACAATAATTCCTTTTCCTTCATCAAGCTCCTTTTGCGAAAAGAACCCCGCACTACCACCCTGCATGATGAGAACTTTTTTGTCATCGGCATAACAATCGTAGCGGAAAAAGAAGAGCAAAATATCTCCACTGCGAGCATAGCTATCAATATAAATATCATAGCGTAAGGTTTGCCCTTCGTAAGGCAATTCGTCCACAAAGGTAAGTGTGCAATCGAGCAGACGATACATCCGTTCCCCTTTATTTTGCAGGTCAATGCCAATGTAGCTGATTAGCAACAAGTCACACTGTCCCGACTCAACGGCTACCGCCCATGGAGCTTGCCCATCTACCGTATACCAACTGTTGTGTGGAATGTCATACTCTGTTTGAACAAAAGATGGTTTGTATTCACCTAGTTTTGCCTTTATATCCGTTACACGGCTGACGAGAAGATATGGCGGGGTGGGTAAACGAACTCGCACCTTGTAGGTATCAATCGAAGCATATTCCTTACCGAATACATCGGCGATATTCCCTTCGGCAAACGTCAGCAATTCGTCATAATCCCAGACAACAGGCACCGATTCAGGTTTTTGACTCCTGACTCCTGACTCCTGATTCCTGACTCCTGACTCCTGATTCCTGATGACTCCTAACTCCTGACTCCTGATTCCTGATTCCTGATTCCTGACTCCTGATTCCTGATTCCTGACTCCTAACTCCTGATTCCTGACTCCTAACTCCTGATTCCTGACTCCTAACTCCTGATTCCTGACTCCTAACTCCTGATTCCTGACTCTTGTCTTCTCTTAATGTCATTTCATCTGTACTCCTTTGTGTCTCATCTTTCATAATTTCTGTGTCCATGACAAAGTGAGGCTTTGTCACTCCTGATGAATCAGGTGTTGTTTCTTCTGACAAAGCAAGCGTTGTTGCTCCTAAATCCGAACTCCCAACTCCCAACTCCTGTTTTCCTACAAATGGCATAAATTTGTCACGATTTTCATCAGTTAAAATCGTGTCCGCCAACCGATTTCCGCCGAGTGTAATCGTTTTGAAGATACCTTTTCGTTTAGATTGATTCGATGTTGGGCGATATAACGGCGATACATCCAGCTTAACTTTATGACTAACCAATTTGGTCAGCATCCGAATTAAGCCTGTGTAATCCGCAACTCCTTTTTTGTTGATTGCCGTAGCTAGATGAGGTTGACCTTTCAAATTTTCGCCAATCCAACGCGTGCATGTTCGTCCCGGTCCCAATTCGACGAAAATCCTAGCTCCATCATCATAAACTCGTTGCACTAAACGTGGAAAATCTACTTGATTACATGCCATTTCGGCGATGGTACGAGGTATACCGTCGTATGTCAGCGGCAATTGGTCATGATAAGCAGAACTATAAAACTTGATATTTTTAATATCGTTGATTTCGTAAGTATGTAAGTGGACAAATTCGCCGTACTCGCTTTTTATGGGCGGGCAATGAATCGCATCATTTGCCTCGATTTCCATGTAACGACAGTCTAATTGCCGAATAACTTGTCGGCATGCCTTCGGGTTGCCAGCAATGACCACTTCATGATTTGTATTGATAATAATGATAAATACTTGGCGATGTAGATTAACAATCGATTGAACCAAAGCCACAGGTGCTAAGACAATGTACGTTTTCCATATCTCGTCATCGGAGACATGAGCAGGAATACGCCATGCTTCTCGTATAGCATTGTGTGGACCAGACAGGCGAGTGGTATACAATTCCGAATTTGCCAACAGATGATGGCTGTTACTAGCATCATCCCACACATCCAACCCCCAAAACATGCCCGTTTCACCAAGACTATAACCAAAAGCAGAGTTGGGTTCTAGTTTGAAAGTATGTCGCAAAATTTTAGTGAACAGGGTATCACAAGTCAAGCATGATTTAATCATGGCTACCGAGTCAGTTTTTAATTTTTCCTCGAATGCACGCTTGTTATCCTGATTTATAGCAGTTAATGAACGTGGATAAACTAATTTATCATCCATAGAAAAGCCAATATCGGGCGTAATTTTGTGGAGATAATTATGTGTTTGTGGAAATAGTTGAAACATCTCGCGTGCAATGCCCAAATATGAATTGAAGGCACCAGGATAAACAAAAGCAATTTCGCCCGTTTCACCGAGTGGATTGGGAGTAAAATAACTTCCTTGTGGTGTTTGCCATGCCAAATTCGTTTCAAAAGCATGGCGGATACCTGACATGGCTTTTTTAATCTGTTTATCCAATTCAACTTTGTTCTTTCCAACTAGGCAAGCAACATAGCGGGTATCACCTTGATTTTGAAAGGTGCCGAATGTTTCTTGAGCAAGCTGTGATAACGAATCTGCATGCTCGATATTTTCGCGTAAGGCTCGAATTTTCCTGTATATTTCAGATTCATCATTTGCTCCTATAGGAAGTATAAATGGACCTTCTTGCCGTAAAGCATGTTCAATACCTGACTCTATGTCAAAGCGAGACTGGGATGCTCCTGGAGCGTCAAACCTTGGTTTGATATGCGTTGATGCTCCTGATAAAACGACATGGCCAGCTGTGCCATCAATGCTCAAACTGCCGATAGCGGCTAAGTGTTTTTGTGGTTGCACAACAAACCATGGGCGTGATTCAGTGGCGATGTAAAAAGGACTTTTTTGCCATTCAGCGAGTCGTTTCGGTGCCGACCAATTCGGCGTAGCTGGGATATATTTTTGATGCAAACACAAAGCTGTCTTAATCAAACTCGCCATCCCCGAAGCAACGAAAGTATGTCCGATATTTGCTTTAACACTACCAATGGCACAACTAAGCGGCTTCGATTTAGCATCATGTCTATAGACCGCATGCAATCCATCCATTTCAGCTTCATCTTGCCAGTCAATCCCGCTACCACACACTTCGACATAACCAATTTCATGTGGCGACACATCCGCTTGAGCAAACGCCTCTTGCATTGCCTGAATATACGGAGTATGCATCTCAACATGAGGGGTGCAAAATCTTTTTTGCACCCCTTGTGGCTGAATCTCAAAATCCACATTATTCGGCGATTGCACCAAACTAACCGATTCAATAACAGCATAAATTTTATCATGGGCTTTTTGAACATTATCCGCCCGCTTCAATACAACTGCTCCTGCTCCTTCGCCAACAAGCCAGCCATTCACATCATGGTCGAAACTCATGGTAGATTTGCCAGTGTTCATGGGGGCAAGTTTCTGTTGAAGAACGACATGCTCAAATCCACCCGCCAAATCTACTGCACCAACTACAACGGATTCCACTTCTTCCATTTCTAGTAAGATTTGAGCCACTTCTAAAGCTCGAAATACCGAATTTTCCTCAGCCGATAAGGTGAATGAAGGACATGTAAAATTCCACAACGACGAAATGCGACTAGCCATGACATTACCGATGTAGCTTAGGCATTGATTAGAACCCATCGGATAATTAGTACAATCTTTTAGGAGTATTTCGAGTTCTGTCAATTTTTCTTCGGGCAAGGTCAGTCCGCTTTTTTTCAGGCTCGCCGACAATTGCCATGTTAAATCCCAGCGGCTATAGACCCGATGAAGGGATGGGTCAGTTTCCATTGCAATGATAACCGCTACGTTTTTTGCTTTGTCCTTAAGAGTATAGCCAGCATCTTCTAATGCCTGATTGGTAACACGAAGCATTAATAATTGCTGGGGATGAATGGTATGAGCTTCGTTTGGGGGGATTTTTCCTCGAAAGGCATCTATCTCAAACGACTCGATGTATGCTCCCAGTGGTGCTTTGCCTTCATCAAATCCGACCTCGTGCATCAGTTCGCTATTAGATTCAAGCCCATGCCAGCGTTGAGGTGGCAAAGGAATAAAGTGTTGCTTACCACTGTGTATCGTTTCGGCATAAGACTCCAAATCATCACATTGCCCAAAATATGCTCCCATACCGACTATAGCGAGTTTAGCACCCCTCCAATTGTCCCTCTCCTTAAAAGGGGAGGGATTAGGGTGGGGGGCTTTGCTCCTCCCCTTCAAATGGGAAGGGTTAGAGGTGTGGTACTCTAAGACCATGTGAGCATTGGTGCCGCCGAAACCAAAGGCACTTACAGCACTTCGTTTTATGTTACCTTGTTCAGTCCATCGGACTGCTGTACGGATGAGATGCGAATCGGTGATTTGCTTGTTTGAAGAAACTAGAGGGTCATTTATGCCAATGGTTGGGGGGATGATACCATGTTGCATTGCTAAAATTGCCTTGAGCATGCTAACAATGCCAGCCGCGGTCAGCAAATGTCCTACGTTTGTTTTGACCGAGCTGATAAGCGGGATGTGATTGTATTGTCCGAAAAAATCGGCTGTTGAGTTTAATTCGATATTGTCACCCACTGGGGTACCTGTGGCATGACATTCTACATAAGCGATTTCAGTGGGGCTGATTCCAGCTTCACGATATGCCCGCTCAAAAGCAAGTTGTTGTCCTCGTGGGTTGGGAATGAGGAGGTGCTTACCACGCCCATCATTTGATAAACCGATGGCAGGAATGACAGCTTGAATTTTATCGCCGTCACGAACGGCATCAGCATATCGTTTTAAGACGACCATGCCTGCCCCTTCACCTGATGTCAATCCCTTTGATTGTTTATCAAGTGGTTGACTGATACCATTATCGGGATAGCCTTGAAGACTGGCAAATCCCAATGTAACAAACAAGGGTGCGGGTGCACTAATACCACCTGCTAACATTAAATCGGCTTTTCCTGCTTGTAAGTAGTAACATGCCAACTTAACAGCATATAATGAGGAAGCACAGGCGGCATCAATACTAAAATTAACCTGTGACAAGCCCAACGCTTGAGCAATCACTGTCGTTAAATAACCCGATACAAGAGCATTATACGGTAATGGTTTGGAGCATAAAAGCTTGCTTTTACGTACATCGGTATCAATATCAGTCGTTTGTAAAATAAAGTCATCCTGCCCAAGCAAATTTTGAATAATTGGTTGCATCGCTTGGCGATATATATCGGTAAAAAGTTGACGTGACAGACGAGTTGGGTAAGACAGATTACCCATGATAACCCCACACTTTGCCTTGCCCATCTCCTTCAAATTGGAGGGGTTGGGGTTGGATGCCAAATATCCACTATCAGCAAGTGCTTCTCTAGCAACATAAAGCGACCATTGAAAAAGTTTATCCAATTGACCCAAAAATTCTGGTGATAAATTATATCCCGTAGGGTCAAAGTTAAAATCTCGGACATAGCCTCCCTTAAGATAATATGTCTTATCATAGACTCCTTTATTCGGGGCATAAAAATATTGTGGGTCTACTTCAATCTCCTGACGGGTAGCCATGCTACGACTGTCTTTTTCAGCAAGGAGATTACGCCAAAACTGTTCAGGGTTTTTGGCATCAGGAAATAGGCATGCTAAACCAATAACTGCAATTTTATCCATGTAACGTTTTTTCCTATCATAGTATTATTTTCTTTGATTGTACTTATTTTTTTGGAAAGGACAAATATTATTGAAAGTTTTGTTATCGCATTTGTAGGACAACAATTGTCAAATCATCGTGAGCTTCACATCCATCTACAAACTTGGCTACTTCTTGTTCGATATATTCAAGCATGATAGCTGCTCCAGTAGAAGGAGCATTCTGAATGGTCTCCTCTAAACGGTCAAACCCAAAAAGTTCTTTATGAATATTACACGCTTCAACCACACCATCACTCACAAAAATAACCAAATCTCCTCTTGAAAGTTCTTGAGTAACTTCATTATAGCCAAATTCGGAACTTAATCCAATGCCAAGCGGTACTCCTCCCACATCAATCCATTCTACTGTAGTATCATCTGCTCGTCGAATTATCGGTGTTATACATCCTGCATTGGCAACACATAGAATATTATTGTGGATTTCGGCATAGACTAAGGCACAATTATAATTAATGCTTTTCGTGAAAGGAACAATCGCTTTATCAAGATTGGTGAGCAGACGGGCGGGTGAACTATCTTTTCCTATGACCAATTGAAATGAAGCCAAGCTGACTCCAACTAACATCGCCGCAGGCATTCCCTTACCCGATACATCACCAATAGCAATAGCAAAATGGTCATCATCAAAAATATGATATGTGTAAAAATCACCGCCTACCTCACGGGCAGCGATGGTGTAACACATCACATCCAAATTTTTCCAAATCGGTGTTGGAGGCGGTAATAAACTTCGTTGAATTTCATGAGCGAGTGCTAATTCAAACTGGAGGCGGTCTGTTAGCTCCTTCAAGCTACGATTAGCTTCTCTTAGTAGTGCCTCTGCCAGTTTACGTTCTGCTAATTCTTGTTGCAATGCATTATAAAGTCGGTCATTATCTAATGTAAGTACGGTTAGTCGGGCAAATCGGTTTAGAATTTCAATTTCTTCTTGCTTGATTTGTTCTGTTAAGTTTCCTCTATGTCCAACACCAATTATGCCTATCACCTCTGAACCAAACCGCAATGGTACAGCAATGATTGAACGGATGTGGCGACTATTTTCTGAGGGTAAGTATTCAATCAAATCATTGTAACCATCTACAATTGTGATGGTATCATCGTTAAAAACTTTTTGTAGAGACTCATTATCAAAATCAATCTTTAATTTTTGTATGTGCTTGAACGCCTCTAAACCAACTTTAACTTCAAGTATATTCTTTTTAGTGTCAAGCAGTTGGATGTAAATATTAGGAGCATTTAGTAGCATTCCTATTCGTGTAAGTATTCCTTCTAGCAAATCTGTCAATTCTAACCGATTGAACAAACCACTTGCGGTTTCATTGAGGGTCTCGAGATGATAGTTTTGTTTATTCAAATGATTTATCATTTCATTCAGTTGCTCTAGCATGCGGCTGAATGTTTGTGCGAGAATACCAATTTCATCTTGCGATTCAATTGGAACACTGACAGTTAAATCACCTTTGTAAACAAGCTCAATAACTTGTGTTAAACGCTGAATGGGTCCACCGATAATCGTTTGAAAAACGTAAATCAATATCATTGCTAATAATGTGGCAAGTATACTACTAATAAACATGTTTCGTTGGGCTGAAACTAATTCTATAAGCCCATGATGTAGATCCGTTTGCAAAAGTGCTTGGTGGCTTGAGGTCATTTCTTCTAATAAAATCATCATATCTTCAGCAAGAGGGATAGCCTCATTACGGAAAAGGTATAAATCTTGGCGTGATTGATTATTATCAATGATGTGAAACATCTCATCAGGCAATTTTGCGAATATCTCTTGATGGGTAGCAATGTTATCAAGGGCATTCTTTTGAGATTCGGTCATTTTAGCACGACTGCTTGATAATACATCCCAAGCATTATCATTGAGAAATTTGTTACTTTGATATTCTGTTTTAAAGATGTCGCGTTGACTAGTGACATACCCTCGTAAACCAGAAATCATTGAGAAAAAAGAAGATTGATAATTTGACATCACTTCAAGCAAAGCCATGTTGTCAGCAGACGGCTCACGTTTTGCCTGTTCTGAAATCATCAATGAAATATCACGGCTGATAAGCAGGATGTGAACATTCCCATCTTCAACTAGCAAACGCAAGGCTGGTTCACGTTTTAACTGGTCATCACGTAATTCAAACAATCGTTCGGGAAGATTTGCCCATGCGGTAAATGCAACTTGCAATTCGGTTAGACGATGTATATTTTCTTCATCTGCCCAATCTTGCGACAATTGACTTAACTTATCAAGGTCTTCGCTGAATTTTATTTCCGTTTGTTCATAATTACGACGATATGTCTTATCCCCTAAAGCTAGATAGCCTTGCATACTTCCTAGCATGGTCAATAAATTTGACTGAGCTTGAACCGAAGCTAAGGCTGTTGGAGCATGTGAGTTAGCAGTACGGTTAATGCTAACTTTGGCTCGATAATTACCTAAGTAACTAAAACTGACTACTGCCAACATCAGTAGCATCAATGCCCCAAAACTAAAATAGAGCTTGTAACGAATAGGTAAGTTTTTAAACAATGATGAAACCATCTCACTCATCACTTTTTCGTCTCCAATCTTTAATATTCCATACATGAACATCCCATGGGGTGAAATCTATTCCTTCAATGGTCGGATTAACCCCCGAAGTCGTTCCCCGATGAACCAATGGAATCATTACGACATCTTCTATTAACATGTCGTTCATCTGTATAAACAGTTGCTTTCGCTTTTCTATATCTATTTCTGTACGAGATTGTTCATAGAGCATATCATAATCAGGATTGCACCAGCGTTCGATATTTTCCCCTCCCGCCCAGTCATTTTCTTGCTGAGGAATCTGGTCGCATGTCCAATATATCATATAAGCTCCAGGGTCGGGACTACTGTTACCATCGTTGTACATCTGCATATCTGCTTGAAAACGATAAATCCCTTTGGGTTCGGTAAGGTCATCACTAAAAAAGATACCTGCATCAAAAATACGCAATTCGACTTGAATACCAATTGCTTTTAATCCCTCTTCAACTATTTTTTGAGTTTGTTGACGTAGTGGACTAATGCTGGTTTGAAATGCAACTTTCATCGGGATGCCATCTTTATCACGAATACCATCACCATCACTATCAATCCAACCCGCCTCATCGAGAAGGCTTTTTGCTTTATCGATGTTAAATTCATAAGATGTGTTTGGTGAACGGTAGATAGGTGGTGAAACGATGTTATTCGCTGTTGCTTCTCCGCTTTTTCCATACAAATCGGCAATAGCTTCACGGTCAATAGAGTATGTTAAGGCTTTTCGCACCATTTTATCGCTTAAGAAAGGGTGTGGCATTTTAATACTAGAAAGTTCTCCATCTGGTGCGGGATTATTAGGGTCAGTATGATTTAGCAGAATACGCTCAATATATTGGCATCCCCGCCTCCCAATAATTCTACCTTGCTGAAAAATGGCTTATCAGGTTCACGAAATTTTGGATTAGGTTCATAGATGACTTTAACCGTATTTACAATATCATCACCCACGATAATCATGTCTTCATTTCTAAAATCAATTACTTGATAGGGACCTGTACCAATAGGTTGATTATTCGCATGGGATTTTTCTGCCTTGCTATTATTATAATCAGCAAAAATATGTTCAGGTAAAATCATACCAAAGGAACCCACAAAAGGAAGCATCCAAGCAGGGTTGGTATCCTTAAAAATAACTTTTACCGTGTAATCATCCACTATCTCAACATCCTCAATTGTTTTGTAGGTGTTTGCGGAAGTGGATCCGACATCAGGATTAACAATAAACTTGTAAGTAAATAGCACATCGTCGGCTGTGAAGGGTTCACCATCTGACCAAAGAACATCCTTTTTTAACTTCCAAGTAACTGATTTACCATCCTTCGATATACTATTGTTTTCTAGGGAAGGAATTTCTTGTGCTAAAAAGGGGATTAAATTACCATCTTTATCATAACTTGCAAGAGGTTCATATACCAAACGACTCGCTTCCAATGAACCTGTAACTCCTACGAGATGTGGGTTTAACACTGTAGGTCTAATTCTCCTTATTTTTATCGAAAGCGAGGTAATGATTAAGTCTCTAGCTAGAAACACCGATGTTTTTGTAACAAATTTGCTTATTCCAAAACTGTATACGAAAAAAGCATTACGAATTCTTCACCCAAAATTCATTATATCACAAAAAAACTAACAGGCAAAATCTTTCTCAAACACTTAAATATCAAAACTCTCAGCAATATTTTCTAAAGTAAATTCATTCAGCTGACCACCTCTAGCAACTAAAATTAGATTAGAAATTAAAACAAAACACCTAATTCAACATTGACTATTTTTAACAGCAATGGTAAAATAACCATGTTTGTAGACAGCATGGTTTTTTGGGTTGGAAACACACAATTTACATGCACAGAAAACCAACTACACAAAAAGAAAATTTAATTATAAAAGTTATAACTATACTTGCTAAGGGTAAGAATTGTAATTTTAAACCATGTGGTTTGTGCCACAAACCCCTACATTTGTGAACGGTGTTAATGTAGGGGTTTATGGCATTAAACCCGCTTATGGTATTCACAAAACTAACCCTTTTTTGGTATAAATATTAATTAGGAGAAAATTAAATGATACCTATTTCAAAACCTTTCATTGGAGAAGAATTCACTGCCACATGCCAAGTAAAACATGCCGTCGCTTGTACATCAGGAACGGTTGCCTTACACATGGCACTGCTTGCTCATGGTATTGGCGAAGGTGATGAAGTTATTACAACTCCGTTTAGCTTTATCGCTACGGCAAACAGCATTTTATATGTTGGAGCAAAACCCGTTTTTGTGGATATTGATGAACAAACATTTAACCTAAATCCTGAATTGGTCGAAGCGGCTATCACACCACGTACTAAAGCAATTATGCCTGTTCATTTGTACGGACATCTGTGTGATATGGATTTACTTATGAATATTGCTAAACGTCACAATCTAGCAATAATTGAAGATGCTGCTCAATCAGTTGGTAGCATGTATAAAGGCAAAGTCGCTGGCTCATTCGGCACAGGCTGTTTTAGTCTCTATGCTACGAAAAATGTTATGTCGGCTGAAGGTGGCATGCTAACAACGAATGATACCAAATTAGCCAACAAGCTGAGATTAATTCGCAATCATGGTATGGAAAAACGATACCATCATGAATTTCTAGGGTACAATTTTCGCATGACAAATGTGCATGCGGCTATTGGGGTAGTGCAAATGGGACGATTAGCCACTTTCACAGAAAAACGTCAACGAAATGCCGTATATCTTAATCAACATATTCAGAGTGTTATTACACCTGATATAAAAAATGGCAATTATAACCATGTGTGGCATCAATATACAGTGAAAGTGCCTGAAACTGCCTCCTTTACGCGAGATGGTGCTGTTGAGCAATTGCGTGAGAAAGGAATCGGGACAGGAATTTTTTATCCTATTCCCATTCATCATCATGCCTACATTAAAAATATCGTCGGCAAACAGCATTTTCCTGTCACAGAAAAATTGACAAAACAGGTCTTTTCTTTACCTGTTCACCCTCAATTAACTCAAAAAGATTTAGAAACAATTGTAAAAGAGGTAAACGATTTATAATGAGTGTCATATTAAAAACAGCGGTTATTGGGGTTGGTATGATGGGACGCAATCATGCCCGTGTATATGCGGAATTGCCCAATGTGCAGTTGGTTGGTGTTGCTGATGCCAATGAAAAACAAGCTCGGGCAATTTCTCGAAAACATAATACGAATTTTTATACGGACTATGTCAAATTACTAGATGAACAAAAACCTGATGCGGTTACTATCGCCGTACCAACGGTTGACCATTTAGATGTCGCTTTGGCGGTCATTGAGCGAAATATTCATCTGTTAATTGAAAAGCCGATAGCTTTTTCGATTGAAGAAGGAAAGAAAATCATTGAAGCGGCTCGAGTTGCCGATGTAAAATTGATGATTGGACATATAGAGCGTTTCAATCCTGCTATTATTGCCTTGAAAAAACGTTTAGCAAATGATGAGCTGGGACGTATTTTTCAAATTGATGCTCGGCGACAAGGTCCCTTTCCTGCCCGTGTAAAAGATGTTGGGGTTGTTATAGATTTAGCTGTGCATGACTTAGATGTTATGCGATATATTACGAATGTAGAAGTAACTCGTCTCTTTGCTGAGACCGAACGTCAAATTCATAGCACCCATGAGGATTTGCTCAATGGTCTAGTCCGCTTGGAAAATGGAATTGTGGGAACATTAACCATCAATTGGCTAACCCCCACCAAAATTCGAGAGTTACATGTTACAGGAGAACGTGGCATGTTTCGGGCTGATTATTTGACTCAAGACCTTTACTTTTTTGAGAACGCAGTAGCAAACGATGATGATGGTTGGGAACGTTTGAAATTATTACGGGGAGTTAGTGAGGGTCGAATGATACGCCATGTGGTTAAGAAAAAAGAACCATTACGGGCTGAATTGGAGGCTTTTATAGCGGCGATTAGAGATGAAATGCCGCTCACTGTTACAGGTGAAGATGGGTTGATTGCTTTACAATTGGCACAATCTTTGGTAGTATCAGGAATTAATCACCAAATTATTAGGCTATAGTTTTTACAATGTCAGGTAGGAAATCTGTTGTGGTTCAAACAAGAAAGGTTCTTAAAAACCTTTCTTGTTTTGACTATAGAAACTTTGACATTCCAATAATTGTTAGTAAAAATGAGTGATATGTTACTAAAAAAATTACGACAAAAAATCAAAGATAAACATGCCGTTTTAAGTGTTATCGGTTTAGGTTATGTAGGTTTACCAGTTGCATGTATTTTTGCCAAAGTAGGTTTTCAAGTCATCGGGGTGGATATTGATGCCGAACGGGTTAATCGTATCAATCAAGGTCTTTCACCAATTGAAGGTTATGAGCCTGATTTGACTAATCTACTAAAAACAGTAACGGGTAATAAAAAGTTGCAGGCAACGACTGATTATCAAAAATTGGCTAAAGCACATGTAATACTCATTTCGGTGGAAACACCTGTAAATGAAAATAATCAACCGCAATATGTTGCCCTAAAATCGGCATGTCAAGGCTTGGGTAAAGTCATGGCAAAAGGGACATTGGTGATTATCGAATCAACAATTGCACCTGGCACGGTTGACAATGTAGTTTTGCCAATTTTAGAAAAGATGTCGGGCATGCAGGCACACAAGGATTTTTTTGTGGGAGCATGCCCCGAACGTGTTATGCCAGGTAAGTTGTTGGCAAATTTGCGAAACATGAGTCGGGTGTGCGGTGGTGGCACCCTTGAAACAGCTGAAACGATGGTGAGATTATATCGCCATATCGTAGAAGCTGATTTAGATACGGCTGATATTATCACCGCCGAATTGGTCAAGACTACCGAAAATACATATCGAGATGTGCAGATTGCTTTTGCCAATGAGGTTGCCATGATATGTGAGGCAAATGGAGCAAACGTATGGCGGGTGCGGGAATTGGTCAATAAAAGCCCATCACGCAATATGCATTTGCCAGGTACAGGTGTTGGTGGGCATTGCATTCCTAAAGACCCCTGGCTGTTAGCTTATTCTGTTCGAGATAAAGTACCATTGCGATTGATTCCGTCAGCACGGGCAGTCAATGACCACATGCCTATTCATGTGGGTGATTTGATAAACCAAGCTCTTAATAAACATGGTAAAAATATTGCTAATGCCAAAGTGCTGTTGCTCGGTTATGCTTACTTGGAAAATAGTGATGATACCCGTAACAGTCCCACAAAAACTCTTGTATCTTATCTGCAAAAACTAGGCACAGAGGTTATTATTCATGACCCTTACCTTGTTGAATATCAGGGAGATGTAGTAGAAAAAGTGTCGGGCTGTGATGCAGTAGTGCTGATGGTTAAACATGATGTCTATGGCAATTTAGATTTTGACATGCTGAAGAAACAATTGCGAAGTCCTATTCTAATTGATGGGCGAGGCTTTTTTGAGCCACATGAAATAAAAAAACATGGGTTGATTTATTATGGAATTGGGTATTGAGAACGGTATTCGACATCTGTCGTATCATGAAAGCCTTAACGTAAATCATCATTCGCTTGGTAACGATGGATAGGTAAGTATGTTTTAAGATTGCTTGGTTAATTTGTGGGGTGTGGTTATACGCCCTTACTATGGCTTAACATATTTCACCTATGACGGCGGCAGTCGATGCAAGCTGACAAGAGGGGGAGTGAATAATTACCTTAAAAGTGCTATAGTCAAGACTACTGGAGCATCAAATCGCTTGCTTTTTCATGTCAAATCAAACTTTGATGCTCCAATTTATCTTGTCAAAAACTAGCATTGAACAGCCCTGAATAGCGTACGTCATTAATTGGATTGACCAAAATTTCACTAATAGCTTGGATAACATGCGACAGACGCGAATCCGAATTTAGATTTGCGGTGACTTGCTGGTAGGCATGATACAAATTTTTTTCGGCAGGTTCGGTGAACAATTCAGGATTAACCATGTAGTTTTCCTTAATTTTTCGCACTATTCGGACACATCTTGCAAAGGTAGTCAAAACTGTTTCCCAATCATTTTGCTTAACAAATTTGGTCAAATCATGACAGGCTTCTAAGGCAAGATAAGGATTATCTCCTCGTTCTGCTAAAATCGCCTTGACAACATCATGCTCAAATCCTTTGTCAAGTAGTAGAATTTCCAGACGGCGTTGAATAAACGTACTTGTTTCTGCTAACCCTTTAGAACTAATGGTAATAGGTTGTAAAGCAGCCGACTCTTTCAATCCAAATTCAATAGAAAAATTCAATTTCTTTTCCATTAATATGGTTACCAAACCTAAAGCTTCACGTCGTAAAGCGAAGGGGTCAGCACTACCACTTGGTGCCAAACCAACCGCAAATAATCCAGTCAAACTATCTAAGCGATTGGCAATGCTAAGCACAATCCCGATATCACTTTCAGGAAGTTTATCGCCACTAAAATTTGGTAGGTAATGCTCTTTAATAGCAATTGCCACTGATTCATGCTCACCTGAAAGGAGAGCATACTCATAGCCCATAATCCCTTGCAAACTGGTCATTTCAACTACCATTTCCGTCGCCAGATCAGCCTTACATAACAAAGCCGCCCTCTGTGTCGCTTTAATCCTAACTTCTGAATCCTGAATCCTAACTCCTATCTTCGGTGCCAACACCTCTAACCGTTTTGCTTTATCATGCATTGAACCCAATTTCTCTTGGAAAGTTAGCGTTTTGAGACGCGGAAGAAAATCTTCCAATTTTTTACCCGTATCTGCATTAAAGAAAAATTCGGCATCAGCATAACGAGCTTGTAAAACATGCTCATTACCCTTGCGTACACTATCTACATGGCGGTCATTCCCATTTCGCACTGCCACAAAATAAGGTAGCAAATTCCCCGCATCATCAATCACTGGAAAATAGCGTTGATGTTTTTTCATGACAGTAATCAAAATTGGGGCAGGCAATGCTAAATAAGATTTATCATAAGAGCCGAGTATTGCCGTAGGTTGCTCGACCAAATTCGTCACTTCCGCCAGCAAATCGGCATCAAGCAATGGTTTGCCATTCACTTCAGATGTCAATGCTTGCAACTGTCCTAAGATTTTTTGGGAACGTTCTCTATAATCCAAAACAACATGGTTATCTGTCATGAGCTGACGATAGCTATCCGCATGAGGAATTTTGATTTGTGGTGAACCTTTCCCACGACTACCATAACTCATGTTGCCACTAGTAACGGCGGCGTATTCAAATGGGATAATCTCATCGCCAAGTAATGCAACTAGCCATCGAATAGGACGACTGTATGTAATTTTTGCAACTTCTTTACCAACTTGAGCCAATGATAGCCAACGCATGCTTTTGCCAAAAGTGATACCTTTGATTAAATCGGGCAAAGATTCGGCTAATACCTCATGAGCAGTTTTCCCTTCGACTTTTTTGATGGCATACATATATTCAATACCCTTGTATTCTCTCCGAATCAGATCAGCCACATCCACACCATGCCCACGTGCAAAACCCTTAGCTGCTTTAGTCGGATTTCCTTCGTTATCATAAGCAATTTTAGCAGAAGGACCTTTCAACTCTTGAGTCAAATCAGTTTGATGGGGAGCCACATTATCCACAATCACCACTTGACGGCGAGGCGTACCACTGACATAAATATTATCATGTGTCAACCGCAGTTGTTCAAACATGTCAGGTACTGCTTTTTGCAATTGCTCAATTGTTATCAGCAAATCCCGATGTGGCAATTCCTCCGAACCAATCTCAAAGACAAAACTTGAAGCATCAACGCTTCTGTGGTCAAGACAAGAAAGGTTTTCAAAAACCTTTCTTGTCTGATCATTCTCCTTTGCTTTGACAGAACGAGACTTTATCACTTCTGACTCCTTCAACAACGGAAATCCCATCTCTTCTCTTTGCTTGACAAACGCCTTTGCTAATTTGTGTGATTGTCGCCGCATACGTCCAAAATAATTTGCTCTTTCGGTTACGCCGATAGCACCCCGCGTGTCAAGGAGATTAAATGTATGCGAGCATTTCAAAATGTAATCATGGGCAGGGATGACTAACCCATGTGCCAAACAGCGATTTGCTTCCTCTTCATAAAACTGGTAGGCTTTGCCTAGTCCCTCAACATCGGCATGATTAAAGGCATATTGACAATATTCGACCTCTTGCCGATGCAGAATCTCGCTATAAGTTCGTTGTCCATCCCAATCAATTTTCCACACCGAATCAACATCCTGCAAAAACAAAGCAATCCGTTCTAAGCCATAAGTAAATTCAACACATGGCGGGTCTAAATTTAAACCGCCTGCTTGTTGAAAGTAAGTGTATTGGCTAATTTCCATGCCATCAAGCCACACTTCCCAACCAAGCCCCCATGCTCCTAAAGATGGGCTTTCCCAGTTATCCTCTACAAAACGAATGTCATGTTCTTCGGGTTTAAGCCCTAGTGCATAAAGAGAATTGAGATACAAATCTTGGGGATTAGTTGGGTCAGGTTTGAGAATAACTTGATATTGGAAAAACATTTGCATTCGATTCGGATTTTCCCCAAAACGACCATCATCGGGTCGAAATACAGGCTCAACATAAGCAACGTTCCATGGTTCAGGTCCAAGCACTCGCAAAGCCGTAGCAGGATTACCTGTGCCTGCTCCAACTGTTTCATGATATGGTTGTCTTATGATGCAACCTTGATTTGCCCAATAATTTTCTAATGTTATGATAATTTGTTGAAATGATAAAGGTTTGTTCATACGATTCCTAATTTAATTTTTAAAATAATTATATTTTACATGTAAAGCGGATTTTTGGGAAAATTGAAGATTAAAGTTCAGAATTGAAATGAACCCCAAAGTCGAGGTAACCGTTCATCCCACACCCACACTCTCCCCTTGCCCCTCTCCCTCTGCCCCTCTCCCTCTGGGAGAGGGGAATCTTTAGGCTTGTTTAATGCTAAAACAAAAAACATGGCTTGGGATATTTTTCGACATGATTTTCAATCACGTGGTCGCACAATGGAGCGAAAAAGCTTGCTTTTTCATGTCAAAGCGAGTTTTGAACAGCCCTAGTCGGAGGTGGAGGTCTACTGACGGGAGGGAATATAATTGCCAATTTTATTCAAATGTGCTATAATTTGCAATTGTTCACCCCTACTCCGTTGGAGAGGAATATTACTCCTCGTAGGGGAATGACTGGAGTTGGGGGCGGGAAATCTCAAATATGAAAAAATCAATCTCAAACCAAGCGGTAACCGAATTGATAACGCCAAGCGACAAATCATCATCAATTCTAGCAAAATTAGCTAATATCACCATTCCGAGTTGGTTATATTCAGTCATCATTTTTGTTGCTATCTTGATACCCCGTACCACAACTTTGGCAACTTTTCTGACTGCTGACGAAGATGACCAACTTGATTTTGCTCGCCGATTTTTAGAGTCTGTTTTGCAACTCGATTGGGCGGGAGCGTTGGTAATAGGCTATCCGGGTGTACCAACCATGGGAGTGGGAGCAATGGGCTTATGGCTACGTTATCAAGCACATGCCTTAGACTGGTTAATTTTGCCTCATGCCGATGCCAACCTAAATCTCACCTTGACAAATGTCCTTCATTATCCATTGGAATACATTGAGGCAGTTCGCTTACCAATGGCATTGATGTCTGCCATGGTTATTTTCTTAATATTCATTTTTCTACGCCGCCTACTCAATGAAAAAATTGCTTTCATTGCCAGCCTTGTGATAGCTTTTGACCCATTTATGTTAGCTCATTCTCGTATCTTGCATGTGGATGGCCCCCTCGCTTATTTTATGTTTGCCGCATTTATTGCCTTTATTCTTTATTTGGATAATGGGGAATGGCGATGGCTTATTTTATCTGGGATTTTAGGAGGATTAGCCGCATTAAGCAAAACACCTGCTTTAGTATTGGGTCCGATTTTAGTAACAACGGGATTGTTGTATATCATTTTTCCACATGCTGGGGTTACACGTTGGTCGCAATCAAAACGATTAATTTATGCACTTGTAGTTTGGGGATGTATTGCTGGACTAGCATTTTTTGCCATGTGGCCTTCCATGTGGGCAAGACCAATGTTTGCCTTAGAATGGCTATACAAAAATTTGGTCAGCATTGCTCAATTCGAAAGCCATCCGACCAGTGGTGTATTTTGGGGCTACTTCGGCAGTGATAGAAATCCATTTTATTATGCAATTGTTTTCCCATTTCATTTGACCCTATTCAGCACTATTGGCATGCTAATTGGTTTGATAGGTATTATTATTGGCTGTGGCAATCGTTGGCGACAGACTGACAGTTTTGTAAATCGTCATTTGCCTCTTATGTTTAGTTTGGTAGCCTATATTTGTTTGGTCATAATTCCATTTTCTTACATTCCCCGTCGAGGAGACCGCTATATTTTACCCGTTTACTAAGGACAGTTAATAAAACCCAAAATTGCCGAGTCATACAACTTACGAAAACATGCACATCCTTTTACTTACGCTAGACAAACGCTACGATTGATTAGCTATGCTACCTTTCATCGCCTTGCCCATCCTGTAGTATTGCTATTGATAGTATTAGTGCAAATTGGTTTTATTGTACAATATCATCCTTACTATCTCAGTTATTTCAATCCCTTGATGGGGGGACATTACACTGCCCCATATCTGGTCAATATCGGTTGGGGAGAGGGACTAGATGAGGCTGCTCGATATCTAAACCGAAAGCAAAACGCCGAAGGCATGATTGTTACATCATGGTATAGTTGGCAATTTTCATCTTATTTTAATGGGCAAACGATAGACCTATCCGACAACTTCCCTGCTTATGGTGCTGATTACACCGTTTTCTACATCAATCAATTACAACGTGGTTTTCCAAGCCGAGAGTTGCTGACATATTTCAACGACCGCATCCCTGAAAAAGTGATTAATGTTAATGGCATTGATTATGCTTGGATTTATCAAGGTCCGATTACAGGCGAAAAGATAAACGGGGACATGACATATCAACTCAATCATCCTTTTGGTAAAACCATCAATCTTATGGGCATTGACCTACCACAAACAACATTTGTTGCCGACATGCCTGACAAGGCAATTACTCTTTACTGGCAAGTCATTTCATTCGTACCAGGTGATTACAATGTTTCGATTCGAGTGGTAGATGAATTTGGGGTTATTTGGGGACAAGTTGACCGCCTACCGATTGGTGGATTGTTTCGTACTAATCAATGGCTACCAGGACATATCATTCGTGATGAATACAAACTAAATCTAGACCCTGCTATTCCACCTGGTAAATACACCTTTGATATTTTGATGTACGATTTTGAGACAGAAGAAATTTTTGAGCAAGTTCAATCAGTTGGTAGCATCACCGTCACACCACCTGAAACACCACTTGATTTGGATACATTCCACAGCTTATTACCGCATACACAGCAAACAGAACTCATGCCGAATTTATCGCTAATTGGGCATGACTTTGAGCCGACATCGGTTTTAGTAGGACAAAAGGAACGATTTAAACTGTATTGGTATGCCGATAAAAAACTGTCTCGTGACCATAACTTTTACTTGGTAGCACAACACACATCAGGTTTGCAATTACCCTTATTTATTCAGCCTGTCGGTTCCAAAAAATATCCAACTAGCCAATGGCAGGCAAAACACATTTTAGCAGTGGCACATTATTTTGCCTTTCCGTTTGATGCTCCCGAAGGAGATTACACTTTATCAATACGAGGTGATACATCATTATCAGCTGGCGAGCCAATTTGTCAAGCAGAACTTGGAAAAATTACAGTACTAGGTCCACCAAGTACCATTGACTTGACCGAATTACCCCAAATCGAACCGTTCACAGCTCAACTTGGTGACGAAGTGCGGTTAATAGGCTATCAATTGAAAAAGACCGCAATTGGGATTGATTTGCAACTTTACTGGCAAAGCATCTGGACTCCGAGTGATGATTTTAAGGTATTTGTCCATGTGTCCGACGAAAACGAAAATATAGTCGCTCAAGAGGATAGCATACCAGTAGGCGGCACACGTCCCACCACTAGCTGGTTTCCCGCCGAAGTTCTAGCTGACCGCTATTTTGTCTCCGCCCCGCCAGGTGAATATACGATATGGATTGGCATGTACAGTCCCATTGATGGACAACGTTTGCCGATTGTTAATAGTTCGGGTTCTGTTTCACAAAATCGGATACAATTGGCTAGGATTCGGATAGGGAAGTAGGTTGTGCAAACTTCAACCTACTAATTATAACACTGGAGGTATTACCAATGGACGAAAATTATTTTTTACATCAAGCAAAGGAAAAATCCAAAATAGCCGCTCGGGCAAAATCAGATTTTCTAGCTACGATAAGCCATGAATTTCGCACTCCCATGAATGGTGTAATTGGCATGACCAGTTTACTTTTAGAAACATCGCTAACATCTGAACAACATGAATTTGTTGAGACCATCCGCATTAGTGCTGAAAGTTTATTGACTGTCATTAACGATATCCTTGATTTCTCCAAAATCGAATCAGGGGATATGAGTTTAGAAAATTATCCTTATGAATTACGAGACTGCATTGAGGAAACTCTTTGTTTAGTTGCTATGAAAGCCGCTAAAAAAAAGATTGAGTTGCTATACATGATTGATTCAAACGTCCCTGATATGATTGTTGGTGATACTACACGCATGCAACAAATTCTAGTAAACCTCATTGATAATGCCATAAAATTTACAGAAAAGGGGTACGTATTTGTTGAAGCAACACTATTTTCCTCTCAAGAAAATACAATTGATATTTTATTTACAGTACAAGATACAGGTTCTGGTATCCCTGTTAATAAAATGGATAGTTTGTTTGAACCGTTTTGGCAAGTGGATACATCGGTTAGTCGTAAGCATGAAGGAAAAGGGTTAGGTTTGGCTATTTCAAATAATTTGTCTCACATGATGGGCGGAACAATGTGGGCTGAAAGCACAGAAGGAGAAGGCTCAACTTTTTATTTCACTATCCGAACAGAACATATTGCATCCAAAAAGAAAGATGATTTACCTTCTGACTTTGCCATTATACAAGGTAAACATGTTTTGATTATAGATGGCACTCAAATTAATCTGAAAGTATTGATGACTCAATGTCAACGGTGGGGAATGTTGCCTTATATTAGCACTTCACCTGAAGAAGCTATCAGTTGGATTAAGCGTGGTGATAAGTTTGATGTAATTATTTTGGACATGGGCTTGCTTCAAAAAAACGGTTACGAATTGGCACGAGACATTCACAAACTATATCCCAAATTACCGTTAATTTTACTTGACTTTGCTCAAAAGATTGGCGGAAAATTAAAGAATGAGTACAAGCACTTATTTATGGCTCAATTAACAAAGCCGATTAGACAGTCTCAGCTATATGAAACATTGACCGAAGCCTTAACAAAACATGTCCACACGCCAACGGTTTCTGAAATTAAACCTGCTAAACAAGAAAAGTTAGCCGATAGATTACCTTTGCGAATTTTGTTGGCTGAAGACAATATTATCAACCAACAATTGACAATATATGTTTTTCGGAAAATGGGATATGTGATAGACATAGCGGCAAATGGTTTGGAAGTATTGGAAGCACTGCAACGCCAAAACTACGATGTGGTTTTTATGGACATTCAAATGCCCGAAATGGATGGTATTGAGGCAACACATCGTATCATGACGGAGTGGTCACCCGAAGAACGACCAAAAATTATTGCTATGACCGCTTATGATTTTGAAGGATACCGCGAAAAATACCTAGCATTAGGCATGGATGATTATATTGCAAAACCAATTCGACTAAAGAAGGTGCGAACTATTTTTGAAAAATGGGAGAAAATGACAGGCTTGTTGCAAACTCAAGACAGTAAAATTAAAGTGCAGGATACAATTTTAGATGAAGAAGTCATCACAAAATTAACCACCGACCCCGCTTTTTTCTCAGAATTAGTGTATGATTTTGTTAGTGAAGGCTCAACCTTAATTTATCAAATTAATTTTGCCATTCAAAGACAAAATGTAAACTCAATGCGAAAGCATGCTCACAACTTGAAAAGCATTTGCTTAGGTTTAGGGGCAACGCACATGGCTAGTATCTGTCAGGAACTAGAACTGAAAAAAGAATATGATGATTTGGTCGCAATCGAAACATTAAAACGCTCATTGGAAGTAGCCTACATGCAAACTGTACAGGTTTTAAAGCGAAAGAAGCAATTATGAATGTCCCACTCACACGAGGTAACCGTTCTTCACCCCACCCCTAACCCCTCCCCCACAGGGAGAGGGGAATCTTACTTCCCTTCTCCTCGTATGGGAAGGGGGTTGGGGTTACTAACAAGAAATCGAAAGCGGGTAGTCGGACTCGAACCGACGACATCAACCTTGGGAAGGTTGCGTTCTACCACTGAACTATACCCGCTCAAATCTGTAACTATAATAAGTTTACCATAACTTTTTTATCTTGGCAAATTATCTTAACTTAAATTGGGCAACAAGCCCTTGCAATACTTCTGCCATGTAGCTAAGTGTTTGAGCAGAGTTACTCACTTCATCAACTTGGGTAGACATTTCTTCTGTAGCAGCACTTATATTTTTGACAGAATCGCTACTTTCCTCACTAACTTTGGCAATCCGTTCAATGGCAAACATGACTTTAGTTGAGCTTGCTTCCATTTCCTGTGTCAGAGCGGTATTTTCCTGCACCACAGATGAAACCGTTACCATTGAATTGAGTAGATTCTTTGATGATTCACTCATTACTTGAGCCGATTCAGCAATATCCTTGACTTGCTGATTAACTGTTTCTACTGCCAACACAATTTGATTAAGCGATTGTTCTGCGTTATTGGCATGAACAACACCCGTTTTAACTTCCTCCATTCCTTCGTTCATTGCAGCGACTGCTTCGGTGATAGTGTGTTGAATATTTCGGATTAAGCTGGAAACTTCTTGGGTAGCATTGGCAGAATTTTCGGCTAATTTTCGTACATGGTCGGCAACTACGCCAAATCCCTTGCCATGTTCTCCTGCACGCGAGGCTTCGATGGCGGCATTGAGGGCTAACAAGTTGGTCTGAGTGGCAAATTCATCAATCGTTTTGACAACACTTCCGATTTGTTGTGACCACTCCGCCATTTCTTTGACTTTTTCAGACGAAGAACCAACTTTATACCGAATCTGCTCCATGCTTCTAATAGCCTTTTCAACCGTTTGCATTCCTGTCCGAGCCATACCAGTCGCTTCAACTGCTACTTCGGCACCTTCCTGAGCATTGATAGCCACTTGTTCAATATCAATGGTAATTTGATTGGTAATATTTAGCGATGAGCCGATGGATGTCGCTTGGTCTTGGGCTCCCATAGATACATGCTCAATTGCATTTGATACTTGTCCAACTTCTGCGGTAGCTTGGGCTATACTTTCAACCTGTTGGGTCATGCCGACCGCAATTTCATAGATGGCATTGGTTACTTGACCAGCTGCCTCTCCTGCATGATTAGCGGTTATTGCTAAGTCATTTGATGTTCTACCAACCTTAACTGCATCCTCAGCCACTTTATCTACGAGTTTACCTAAGTTTATCATCGTTTGTTCAAACGATTCACTTGAATCATGCAATTTTCGAACCATTTGATTAAAAAGATGTCCCATCTGACCTAGCTCATCCTCTGACTCAATCTGAACGGGTTGAGCAGATACCATGAACTTCCCCGTCAAATCTCCCTTTGCCAACTGTTGTAAGACATGACTTAACTCGTCTAAATCCTTAGAGGCAATCGTTGAAATTAGCTCGGTTACAGACAATAAACGTTGACTAATTGAATTTGACAGATAAAGGGCAATAAGCAATCCGACAATCACAGCAATTGAACTAACCAAAACAACTGCTTGCATTACGAATTGGGTCGTTTCCTGTATTTTATTTTGGGTCGATTCTTTATTATCCTTGACAATTGTGTAGGTTTGTTCTATGAGCAGAATTGTCTCATTCACCATTTCATTGCGGGCTTTCACTCTCATGACAATCTGTTCATCGGTTTGCACGAATGTGTCAAAAGATATTTGGTAATCATCAATAAATTTAATCAATTGTTCTTTTTCTATTTGAGATATATTGCTTGCTTGCACACCTTTTTTGAATTGATTTACTTCTTCATGCAAACGTTCAACATACACGGTATCATTACGCAACAAGTAATCTTTTTCATGACGGCGTATCATTAACATACCAATCATTAGGTCTTTCAGTTTTTTTTCGTTGATAGCATCCTCAACATTATGAACTTTCTGGCGAAATTGCCCCTCTAAACCTACATCAACATGCCCACGTTTTTCGACTAATGTTACCATAATGAGAAAAGCATTTTCATACTCGGCAACAGCCGTATCAATCTTTTTCACCTGTACTATAATTTCTTCGCTGGTTTCCAGACTCTCAATTTCCTTTATATTTTCATGGATAGTTGCCACATGCGTTTGTAACTTGTTCACATATTGCTTGTGGGCAACTTCAAAACCAAGTGTTTTATAATAAGTATGATAATCTTTTTCCGCCCGTTGTGCCATTAAAATAGCATTGCCGCTTTCCATGATAAATTCAGCAATACGTGTGTCATCTACAAGTTTATCAACATCTTTTCTTGTCATGTACTGACTGACAAAGGAAATAGTACCAACAATAAGTGTCAGAATGATAATAAACAAAAACGGTCCAATTATTTTATCTCGTATCTTAATGTTATGAAACCAGTTAAGCACTTCTAACTCCCAATTTCCACCTTAACCCACCCCAACGGCACCACAGAAATCCCTTGCGGGGTAACGACCAAGCGGCGGCTAATAGGAAATATATCATCGGGTCTAGCTCGCCATGCTCTAGCACGCGGCGGAGAACCCATATTAAATTGATTGCGAATTTCGGCAAATTCATGGCTATCTCTGGCAATTAAATCTTTACCATAAGTTTTGTTTTCCCAACCTGCTCCCCAACCCATTTGCATAAGAAAAACATTACTTCCTCGCATTTTTTTCAATTCACCATACCATGCCCCATACACTTGAGCAATCCGTGATAAATTTGCATGTTCAAAGTAAGCCATCTCTCGTTGAATATGTTCTCGTGCCACATTCCGTCCAGCAATCGGCAGATTATACAACCATTTCGTTTGCTCTTCATGCCAATCAAGCTCATCTACTTTATCAACACACAAATACGTATCTAGTTTAATATTTGTCCTGAATGTGGTTTGAGGTGGAATCGCTTCCAAGTCAACAGGTGAACCATGTTTGTTACCCTTAACAACTCTCACGTTTACCAACATGGGCGGCGAATCAGTCGGATAGCTATCTGCTACCTGCATGGAACGCATCAAATCATGACCCATCCAATTGCGTTGTTCTTCATGCGGTCCAAATATGACTTCTTCCATCCAGTCATCAGCCCGCTGAGGAGAATCCTCTTCGGGGTCAATAGCCAAACTATCTCTAGCATACTCACTTTGAGCGATGTTTCTACCGATGATAGTACGAAGACAGCCTTTTAACGAACTGCCTGGAATATATAACTTCCCTTTAACATTTTTGACATGTTCCTTTACTTCACGCGATTGTGGTATCCCATCTAAAGTATAAAATACAAATTCAGGGTGATTTGTTATTTCCTCCAAAGTGATTAACTCAGCTGGGGGAGTGTTGAGTAAGTGCTCATCAAATCTCATATTATTGCGGGTAAGCATGTCTTCTAAAATCGCATCTACATTGAGGCGATAAGTTGTGTTTCTTTTATCATCCACCTTCAAATCATACAATTTCAATAAATCGGAAACTCTACCGATATGTAGTGGAGTTAAGGTAGTGATAGTTACATTATATTTCATCTGTAACCAGGCATATTTGTTTTCGCCGCCAAGAAATCCCATCATCATCTTGACACCAGCCAACTACCTTAACAAGTTTGTATGCTGAATCCCTCGCTCTTAGCATGGAAAATTCTTCTGAAGATGGAGCGAAACGTGCTAAATTTACAAAATAATCATCATTGTTTGGCATGGGTAATGGGGTGGGAGGTTCATAAACAAGGTAAGTAAATGCCCCATCACCAGTACTTCGCAACCCCCCAATACCTGCATCTTCTAAATATCGCATGGCGGTTTCAATCATCTCAAATTTTTCGCTGCGTACTGCAAACCATAGCCCGCATCCTTTATGAAATCGCAAGCGTCCAGTATGAAACATAATGGAATCCATAGTTACACGGTCAACACCAATACGTGGAACAGTAACATGCTCCCACAATGAAAGCGGCATCTCACGATTATCAAGTCCGACTGAAATGTTATTGTTCTTTCGTTCCACATTTACATTATCGTAAGATGATTTCAATGTTTTCAATATCTGCCCACGCTCGACACGAGTCAACCAAATATCGCCATCCTGAATAAAATTCACATGTCTATCAGTATGTTCAACAGGGATACGTTTATCATTCAGCAAAATATTGAAAATCGATTCCGATACCCAACTTACATTTTCAATTGTTTTGAGTGTAATAGAAACATCATCAGACAAAGGTAGATAGTGTAACGGGCGTGGAAAAAAACGCACTGCTCCTGCATAGGGAAATGCAGATGTCAATAGAAAAGGAGGAGGAGAATTAACATTAAATTGTTTTAAGTAGGTATTCAAATCATCAATGGCACCAGTTGTTGCCCATGCGACCACTAATGCCCCAAATAACGTATCACTTGGAACGTAGCTTAATGTTTTTTCTCGACCTACTTTCGGGCTTCCGATATGAATCGGCGTTTTGAAAGTAAGTTTGTAAACTCGTTCTGTCATCCGTGTGTATCCTTATAATGAAATTTGACGTTTAACCCAAGTAACTAAGTTATTCTTTTCTGTATCGGTCAAATTGGTTAAAGTAGCCAACTTTTTGACATTGCCCGACCGATAACATGTACCTGATTTACAAGTTAGTTCTAAATTTTCAAAAACAACTTTGCCACTTCCGCGTGAGCCATGTCCTCCCAAATAATCATCCTCAACGAGTTGCAATGCGGTAAAGACATGTGGAAATCGGTGGGCATCATCTCTTTCATAGAAGCTAAAAACCATCTCCATTGGGCTAAAAACAGCTCCTTCGGGGACACGCTCAATTTGACGCGGTACGGCGGCTGATGTTACACGGTCAACAGTATTTTCCCATTTGACTTCTGCATACGGCAAATCTAAGCTAATCGTATCTTTTAGGCTATCAGTATCAAGTTGAACATCACGAACAATCAGGCGAGTCGGACCAGAAATACTAAGTCCAACTTCACTCGGCACACCAAAAACAGGATTAACCCAATATTTTGCATATTGTTCTTCTACTACTTGTTGATATTCCAGGTTTGAACTGTAATCACGTTTATTTCCGCCAGCAATATGAATAGTTATATCTCGTCCAATTTGCCGATTTTGAGGAGCACCAATTAATTTTTCTGACAGGGAACGCATTTTTCCTTTTAATGTTGAACCAGGAATATAAGGGCGACCATTTCTACCATTACGTACAATGGGCAAATCTACTGAACCCTATTATTTATCATCAATATTCTCCTTTACGATTCTTGACCGCCATATGTTTTATGATAAGCAACGATTGCCTCAAGAAAGTCAGTTAGTCGGTAAAAATATTCCCTCCGTTTTTGAAGTTTGTGTTCATCTTCTTCGTCTATGTTCATAATTGAATCGAGGGCGGCATCAACAGCATCACGCAATATTAGCATACCTTGTCCTTGATACCTGTTTTTTTCCCATACTCGTTGCGTTTGATAGCCAATTTTTGGTTTTAACAAAATTGCCTGTCGATAACTATCGTATGCTTTTTGTGAATCTATGTCTGACCAATTCATTTGAATTTGTCGAACCATGCCAAACAACTTGCGGAGTTGGCTGGTTTTCACATTTTGATTTTTGAGGTGTTTACCAATTATATCTGCTGATAGAACTAATGCTTTAGGATTATCATTTTCTATCAGAGCTTGTATCTCTACGTCAGTGGGTAAATTTGCAAATTCGTCTCTTGAGAAAGTTTGTTGTCTTCCTCTTGTCCTTGGTGCCATGTTGCTCCTTTTTGATATTATCAAAATATCTATGATAATGTATTTTATCTTTAAAGTCAAAAAGCGAAAGCTTTAATGAAACAACAACCAGGTAGTAACCGTTCACCCCCACCCTAGCCTCTCCTCCTTATGGAGAGGGGAATCGTACTCCCTCTCATTGTAGGGGCAGGGGTGGGGTTAGGGCTGTTAAATGCTATTTTTTGACAAAATAAACTGGAGGGTCAAAGCTTGCTTTGACATGAAAAAGCAAGTTTTGAACAGCCCTAATAGTAAGGGCGTAGGGCCGTACGCCCCTACAACTAGCATTAAACAGCCCTAGGGGTTGGGGTCTACTAACGAGGGGAGTGAATAATTACTAACAAAGTCAGGTTCTTTTAACTAACAACAACGTGAAATCATCTGATTGAGAACGAGGATAAGCAAAATCGTTTATGCTCTTTTGGATTTTACCTGCAATTTCATCTGCAGAACAGTGCCAGTTTTCTTTCAGTACATGCAATAAGCGGTCTTCACCAAACATTTCATCATCGGAATTGAATGCTTCCGTCACCCCATCAGTATAAAAAAGCACCCCATCTCCCACATGCAACGTGTCTGATTTTTGCTCAAAGTCCATGCCATCAAACACCCCCAAAATAATCCCTTGAGTACGTAACATTATAGATTCTCCTGATTTTCGCAGTAGGATTGGAGGATTGTGTCCGCCCGATGTATACTTCAAATGACCAGTTTCCCTTTCTAACACGGCACAAAAAACAGTTACAAACATGCCGCCCGATGAGTCAGGGAGCAGTAGTTTATTCACGCGGTCAAGGATTTCAGCAGGTTCGCTTAACTCAAGAGATGTCACGCGTATCAATGAAATTGTTTTTGCCATAAAGAGGGCAGCAGGTAATCCTTTATTTGCAACATCAGCGATGATAATTAACAAGTGATGTTTGGATAAGGATATCAAATCAAAAAAATCACCGCCAACTTTGTGAGCCATTTCCCAGCGAGTTGCCATGTCCCAATCGTGCAGGGTCGGTAAATCTTGTGGCATGAATGAACGTTGAATATCGCGGGCAAGTTCCAAGTCATGCTGAAGTTGTTTTTGATTCATGTGTTCAGCATGCAACATGGCATTATCAATTGCCAAAGCAGTTTGATAAGCTATGCCTGTGATAATCTCACGCCTCAAACTTAGTATGGGCATTTTCGTGTCGCCGACAAGTAAGCAACCAATCAAATTACCTTGTGCTTGCAATGGAAATAAAAAAGTATGTAACTGCCCATGAGGAAATACGGCTTGCAATATCGGCGGCAAGCGATTGCCAACATCTATTGGATATTGCACACTGTCCCGTATCAACGATGGTAATTCTTGCCAATAGTCACATGGTGTTTTTGGATGAATATCAAAACCATCAACACCGTACATGGCTTCAAGACGATAGCATGACGCTCCAGGAGGGACAAGGCTCGCTTTGTCTGTCAAACCAAGGTTTGACGCTCCAGGAGGGACAAGGCTCGCTTTGTCATTTGCCAGAAAAATAAAGCACTGTGTTACCCCAACTAGCATGGGAGTCAATCGAGTAACCATATCCAACACATGTGGTAGATTTATAGTGCGGGCTAAGTTTTGAGCAACTTGTAAAAGGGCAGTCGATACATAAGCCTCTTCACGTTGGGCTTCAATCAATCTTACTCGTTGAATAGCTAAAGCAGATTGATGAGCGATGCCGTTCATCAGATGTTGATGTTCTTTAGTGATTAGTATGGTAGGATTAATGACCATCATCAGCATGGCATCTAATATTTCTAGGTCAAGCAAGGGAGCAAAACGTAACGTTTTTTCAGCAAATACTTTTTCAAAATCATGGGGCAGGTATGACGTAATCGCCTTGACGGGAAAAATGACAGGTTTTTTATTCTTAGCAAGGTGTTCAACTAAGATATTTTTATCATTAAGGTTGATATAACCAAACTGCACATGCTTCAACTGGTGCAATAAATAAACTCGTGTGGGTAATAGCCGATAACACTTCATCGAGAGTATCGAGATAATAAGTAGCTTCGACAATATTAAGCAAGCCCGAATTTACTTTGGATTGAGTTCTAGCCCTATAATAAAGCCGTGTGTTTTCGACAACAATGGCAATTTGAGTAGCAAAGATTTGAGCTAAGTTTTTACCTTCTCGACCGAAAAGCCGAGTTTGTTCATAGACAATTACTAACACCCCTAGCACGTTTTCTTCTATCTGAAGCTTAGCTCCAATAGCAGCATGATTGAAAGGGAAAATTTCAGTTAATGGTGTAGATTCGTCGTCGGGTTGATGGTCAAGTGGCATTTCAGATTCAATAATCTTATCAAACCAGCTATGCGAATCAATTATTAAAGGGGAATGCTCACTTACAATTATTAATGGAGAATAATCTCTTAGTGGATATCCCCCCTTCAATTCATAACCTCGCTCAGTTTTAAGCCATATTGTAGCAATGCTGGGAGCAATAAGCATTACCAGTTCATGTAAAATAGCGGTTAAGGTATCTTCTAATTCTTGCTTGGCACTAACCATATCAGCAACTTGACGCAGACTTTCAGAGATTTTACGCCGCCATTGTTCCCAATAAAAAAGAACCCCATTCTGTAATGCCACCGAAATTATGGAAGTGAATGCCTCAAGCAAATATTGGTCATCGTCGTTAAAAGCATCAGTATCCTCACTTTGAATATCAAGCACGCCTAAAATACTATTCCCAAAAACAAGCGGGATAATAAATTGAGCTTGAATGTCTACATCTGGCAGACTAGGAAATTGGTAGCGGTCATCGTTAGGCACATTCTCAATGTGTATAACTTCACCCATTCGACCTGCTATAGCTATCGATTCATTACCATGAAAACTGACGGATAATGTTTTCTTATCAAAATGTTCGGCAAAGGGACCGCAACCTGCTCGAAATTCGACCCATTTTTCCTGGTTGAAGACAACAAAAATATGGGCAATATTATAGCCAAAATGATGCGGAACTAAATCGACCATTTGTTGCAACAATTTGTCTAATGACTGTGGGGAATCAACAGTCGTGTCCAATTTTGTGGCAATGGTTCTAGTTACTTCTGCAAAATTTTTTGGGTGTTTGGAATGGGGGATTTTTTTCAATTGATGACTCCGTGGGTGCAGTTTCCATGCCGCACAGTCAGGTAATGAAACCTGACATACAATGCTCGTAAAGGTCATAAAATAACATTTTGGATACAGACCTGACAGGTTTCTAAAAACCTGTCAGGTCTAACCAAAGCCATGTCATCAGGATGGCACTGCACCTACTAAAAACTTCCAACAGCATCTACATCGTTTTCGTACACGGTGAAAATACTAATAACACCTGCTAAATTTAGCATGTCTTTGATCTTTGGTGTTAATTCACTTAACACCAATATTCCTCGATTCATCTTTTTACATGCTTTGTGAGTTTCAATCAACGCCCGTAGTCCTGCACTAGCCATAAAATCTACGTCTGACATGTTGACAACAATATTGTACTTACCTGCCCCAACACTGGCATTAAGTGGTTTCTGAAACTCCTCAAAAGTAGCCGCATCAATTCTTCCTTTGACATGAACAAGGTCACATCGTTTATATTCTGTTTTTGTAATTTCAAGCATAAACACCTCTTTTTTTGGTGAAAATATAGATTACGCTATTATAACATGAATTTTTAGTTAGACAAGTTAGGCATTGTATATTCAACATTAAATCGCAACTGTTTCATCCCACCCATAACATAACATAATGCTAACATGACAAAGTAAAAATTAATATAATAAACCATAATATTTTTCCTTAGATTATTGAGAATAATTTTTACACAATTGAAGTATAGCAAAGTTGTGTTAATTTGGCAAATTAGCTTATGAGTAGTATAATGGATTTGTTTAAGTTTTTTAATTTTTGCAATTAGAACATAACGGGATGATGGTTAGACAAGAAAAGTTTTCAAAAACCTTTCTTGTCTTGACTGTCAAAGCAAGCTTTGACGCTCCAGTTTTGATATGATTTTCCATGAATGAACACATCGCTCCTGATTCCAATAAGGGACTGATATATTTAATGGCTATCACCATAAGTGCCAAATTTCTCCTTGATACATCAGTTCAAATTTTCAGCCCCTTCATAACAATTATCGCCAAAGGATTGGGCATAAGTATCATTACCATGGGGCAACTGATTAGCCTACGCAGTTTAATAGGCTTGATTGCCCCAATTTTTGGGACATTAGCCGATAAAGTAGGGCACAAAATCATAATGCGACTTGGCTTATTTTTATCAGGAATTGGCTTGCTGTTTATTGCAACTGGTTATCATATCAGCATCATTATACTTGGTATGATAATAGTAGGCATAGGCGGCTCAATTTATATTCCCAACCTACAAGCATACTTGGGCATGCGTTTACCTCACAATCAACGAGCCAGAATGATAGGTATTGTTGAGTATTCTTGGGCATTATCAGGTATCATTGGTGTGTTTTTAGCAGGGTTACTAATTGCTGCCAGTAATTGGCAAATGCCATTAATTGTATTGGGAATCGGCTTACTAATCGCTGGATTTATATCAGCTACACTACCCCGCGACATTTCTCATATTTCACCTTCCGTGTCGGATTCACATCTCCCTAAGCAAAATTACTGGTCACATATTTGTGCTTTTTTTGATTTGGGAAATAATGCCAAGTCTGCTTGGGCGGCTATCACTGCCAATGGATTGAATTTCTTTGCTATGGTACATATCATCATCATATATGGAGGATGGCTAGAGATGGAATATGGGCTTGAGGCATATCAACTCGGTACCGTTGCCTTAATTATCGGTTTGTTTGATTGGGGAGCAAGTATTATCTTTAGTATTATTGGTGACAAATTCGGTCGAAAGCAAAGTGTATTATTTGGTGTTGTGGGAACAGTGATTAGCTATTTATTATTTCCCTTTTTGAACCTAAGCCTGAAATTAGCAGTTGTGAGTCTTGTCCTGATTCGATTTTGTTTTGAGTTTGCTATATTGAGCAATATTATTCTTGTTTTGGAGCAGGTTCCTGAACAGCAAGGAAAAATACTTTCCTTAAATATGGCAGGTGCATTAATCGGCATTACAATAGCGGGATTCACCGGCCCATGGGCATATCTCAGTTATGGGGTGTGGGGATTAGGACCCGTTTCTTTGATAGCGGCATTATTATCATTGGGCGTTTTAATAAGCATTGTACAAGTACCATATCCTACTACTGCAGTATAATTTAAATTTTGATACGATAGGATGACAAACAAACATAATGAAACAATCAACACAACCAACAGTTAATTTTGCTGATAGATTTGAGCATTGGATTAATCTACAAGCATGGCGATTGGCTAAATATTGGCTATTTTTATTTATTGCCTTTGCAGTAACATTTGTCGGCTTACCGTACTTAGCACCGATACTAATGCACTACGGCTATACCATCCCCGCAAATGTTATCTATCAGGTTTATCAAATCACATGTCATCAATTTCCCTCGCGGTCGTTTTTTATTTTTGAACACCAAGCAGGATTTTGCCATAGAGATACTGCGATATGGACAGCGTTTTCTATCGGAGGCATTATTTTTTATGTCTTTCGCAATCGTATTGTGGGTATCCCTTTTCATTGGTGGATTTTAGCTTTAATTCCTATTGGATTGGACGGCGGTACACAATTGATGGGACCACTTTACCAAGTTTTTCCTGTTTGGGTACTTACAGGATTTGCCATTGTTGTATGGCTTCTTTTAACAGGAATCATGGCTTGGCAAAAAGTTAATAACTGGCAATATTACCTGTTTGTATTATGTTTCCCAATCGGCATGACTTTTGTACATTTCACCGAACCTCGCTTGAGCAATTGGGTTTTACGAACTATGACTGGTTCATTTTTCGGTCTGGCAAATGCATGGCTGATGTTGCCAATGCTTGATGAGGCATTCCGTGAACTTGAGGCTGAAATGAAACAGAAATTATATTAAGAAATAATTCTGACACTTGCAGGTCATATTGCCATTTACATACATATCATTCCAATCATAATTATAAATGGCAATTTCTGACTGTTATAAATCGCCTTGTAATTTTTGGCAAATGCATGGGGCACATCCACCAAAACCATTGACTAGAAATACGACGGTACCTTGACCTGTGGTGAGTTCGTTAAAGTTGATGTCTTTGGACATATGCTATTTTTGCCGATGCTTTAACGACAAATATTAAAATAATATATTTTGAAAGACAATGGTAACTTAACTACCAATAGTTTAATATAGCGTTTGTGAACTGCCCAAACTAAAAACATATACCACAATAATCTTAAGCAGGTAATTGAAATACCTGCTACTAATGGGAGATTTATTATTCGCGGAGTGCGACAGCTTTTTAGACTTGTCTGATATGCACTCTTAGATTTTTGTCTAAACTCTAAAAACTAACCGTCTCCATTATACCATAAAACAGGTTAGCAGGTCAAGCCCACCTCTCTAGTTTTGCATGCTGACACGGTAAACCGACTCGCATAGTTGGTTGCCTTGTTTTGATTTTGGGAGTTGGGTGGTTTTGTGGTATAATGGGTTTAGTTATTTTTTGATTTGAGAGGTGTTTTATGAGTAATTCTATATTAGCTAAAGATGTTACACTCTATGATTTGGAGACCAAATTTAGTCTCCAATTTACACAAGATACCCAATTTTTTCCAGAGTGGCAAGTTGACTTATCAGCTATCACAACGGAAGAAAAAATTTTTCTTGATACAGCTAAAGGCGGTTATATTAATTTAATTAGATATCCTTCTATGCTTGAAGATGCTGTTAAACTGACTGTATTATCCCCGCTTCTTAATTTATCAAACTTGTTATTACCACCATTTCATATGACAACGGAAACATCCATTTATATATCAAGTTCTGATGAAGATACAACCATTGAGGGTAGAATTGATATTTTAGTATTGAAAGAAAATCTATGGATTCTTGTTATTGAATCAAAACGTGCTGAACTTTCGTTAAAAGTTGGCTTAGCACAAGTGTTAGCCTATATGTTAGCTAATCCTACACCACAAAAACCGTGTTTTGGTTTATTAACCAACGGTGGGAGTTATATCTTTCTTAAACTTGTAAATAAGCAAGTCCCTGTTTATGGTATGTCACGGGTTTTTGACTTATTAAATCCTGGTAATGATTTATATCATGTGCTAAGTATCTTGAAAAATATAAAACAGTTAGCCTTAGATGAAGTTAGAAACTAAACCCAA
>NBMH01000091.1 GCA_002084875.1 Anaerolineaceae bacterium 4572_78
CGACTCACAGAAAATATTCCCTCATTTCCATACCTAAACATAATGTCAGGACAACTCGCTATTGAGGCATTAGCACAAACTTTATGCACTATCAATCCTCATGTTACTACTCACTGTATCCGATTGCGACTTTTATATGATGCCCACATGTTCGCTATTCCGCCATGCGATGTGCTGATTGATGCAACTTGTGACATTCAGTCCAAGCAAATTTGTTTTGCCTACGGTCATTCAAAAAATATACCTGTTATTTTTGCTTCGGCTGGCATGACAGGCGGCATGTACACCGTATTTACCAATGACAAATAAATATCGTTAGATAACCATGTCGCTTATGAAAACCAACTACAAGGCATTATTGCCAGTCAAGTGATTGGAGCGTTGGTCGCCGATGAAGTTCGAAAAATAGTAATGCCCTTAGCCGACGACACCACTCCTGCGGGCGATATACATTATGATTTAACGCATCCTCGTCGATTTGACATAAACAATAAAGCACAAAAGTTTGACTTTGCACCATGCAATTGCTTGATGGTGGGAGCAGGTGCACTCGGCACCTATGCAGGTTTAGCGTTGACGGTTTCAAAAAGTATCCGCAAATTAACAATTGTGGATCCCGATATTGTGGAGGAAACTAATCTTAATCGGCAAATTCTTTTTTATGATGATGCGGTAGGCAAACCGAAAGCACCTGAATTAGCCGCAAAACTAGCAATGCTATCAACCGATGTTGATATTGATAGCATTGTTTCTCATGTAACGATGGAGCATGTTCGAGGAGTGGATATGATTTTGTCATGCGTGGATAATTTTGAAGCCCGAGCATATCTCAATCACCTCGTAGGGCAGTTTGACATTCCGCTCATCAGTGGTGGCAGTAGTGCCTTTGGTGGTGATTTAGCAGTATATTGTCCTGGTAAAACCTCTTGTCTTGATTGTTACTACGGAGTCAACGAATTAGCTCAAAACGAATTAAATACTCGTGCTAGTTGTGCTGATGTTCCTGAAGCAAGTATTGTTACCACAAATCAACTGATTGGAACATTGATGGTAGGCGAGACCAGGCAAGTCTTTCACAAACCTCTTGTCGGTGTTATCGAATATGATACCTTCCATGCCGATAGGCTTGGTATTCGTTCCATGCGTTCTCCATGTCAGTGCCACCTTAAGCTATAGCATGTAGGTAGGGTTGTTCAGTGCTAGTTGTAGGGGCGTATGGCCATACGCCCCTACTGTTGGGTTGTTCAAAACTTGCTTTGACATGAAAGCGAGCTTTTTTGCTCCATTGTGCGACCACATGATTGAAAATCATTTTGACATTACAATCGTTTTTGGTATAATTAGCTTGCATTACGCATGTACTCTACGAGCGTTTTGCCCGTAGCCGCAATTCCCAATTGCGAGAATGATATAGGTGCTATACAAGGAGCATGCATGACAAAACTCGAACAAAAATTCGCACCCTTTGCCCGCCGCATGCAGGCTGAGGGTTTGCCTAACATTACTATTAAATCATTTAAGTATTATTACAAACGTCTCCTTGAGGGGCATACAGGCTACATTCCCGAAGCTGATATTTTTCCTGTAGACACATTACCTGACATGGAGGCACTCCCCACAAATTTAATCACCGCTGGGGAACAAGCGTTAAAAAAGACCATCCTACTCAAATTAAATGGTGGTTTGGGAACGAGCATGGGTTTGAGTACTGCTAAGTCATTGCTTCGGGTTAAAAGTAAATATACCTTTTTAGATATTATTTGTCATCAAGTCCTACAAGAAAATATTCCTCTAGTTCTGATGAATAGTTTTAATACCCGCACTGATAGCCTAAATGCCATAAAATCTTATCCTGATTTGTGGCATGGCATTCCGTTGGATTTTCTTCAAAACAAAATTCCAAAGATTACTCAAAATGACATGACACCAGTTGAATGGAAGGATAACCCCAAATTGGAATGGTGTCCACCTGGTCATGGTGATATTTATGTTGCTCTTGTTACAAGTGGCATGTTGGACAAAATAATTGCAGAGGGTTATAAATATGTCTTTGTTTCCAATGCTGATAATTTAGGGGCAGTTATAGACACTACTATTTTGGGTTACTTTTCCACGCATGATATACCGTTCTTAATGGAAGTCGCAGACCGTACCGAAGCAGATAAAAAAGGTGGTCATTTGGCTAAATTGCCGAATGGTCAATTAGTTTTACGTGAGTCAGCTCAATGTCCTAGCGATGACATGAACCATTTTCAAAATGTCATGCGGCATCAATATTTCAATACTAACAATCTATGGATAAATTTACTTGCTTTGAAGGCAATGCTTGAAACCAAAAATCATATTCTCGGACTGCCCATGATTCGCAATTCCAAAACGGTTGACCCGCGTGATGAAAACAGTACAACCGTTTATCATCTGGAAACAGCTATGGGATCAGCCATCGCTATATTTAATGATGCCCAAGCAATTCGTGTACCGCGTACCCGTTTTGCTCCTGTTAAAACTACAAATGACTTATTGGTCATGCAATCTGATATTTACATTCTTAATGATGATTTTCATCTTGTCCCGAATCCTGCTCGAAAATTACCTCAAATTGTGGTGGATATGGATAACCAATATTACAAATTAATTAGTGATATGGAAAAACGTTTTTCACATGGCACACCTTCATTGCTAAATTGTGAACGGCTAGAGATTATGGGAGATGTTATTTTTGGTAAAGATGTAGTATTAAAAGGGAAAGTGTATCTAATCAACGAGTCGGGGCAACCTGTTAAAATTGAAGATGATTCGATTTTACATGGGACGTATCGCTGGTGATTTTGAGCAATAATTCAACCAAAATCAAATTTTTTAGGAATTATAGTTTAAATTAGCTATTTTCTAACAAAAAAGTTTAAAAAGTACTTGACAAAATGAATCTTTTATGCTATAATGTCATTATCCTGAAAAATTGTCCTCGTAGCTTAATGGATAGAGCATTTGGTTGCGGACCAAAAGGTTAGAGGTTCGAGTCCTCTCGGGGACGCTCAATATGGGATTGCAAGTAGGGAGACCGCCACTGATTGGCATAAGTTGATTAGAGGAACTTCCCGACTCTCAGCCAAAGCGATTTGGCAAGGTTGCCTCATGAAACAATAAATGAGGGCATCATGCTGGTAACAGTATGGTGACTACAACCGCAACAGAAAGTATTCCCGCCTAACCTAGTTTTAGGTAAGGGGTGAAATGGTGGTGTAAGAGACCACCAGCATTGTATGGTAACATCAATGGCTAGGTGAGCGTGCAACTGAGAGCAAGGTGAGTGGGCTAGGCGGTTTGTTTAGTCTCATCGCAGTGGGACCGGTGAAGTAAGGTAACACCTTACAATATCAGGTCTGACCACCTGAATTTTTGGGTGAGATAGATGGCGGTTAAAACAAAATCGGGGGTACTTCCTTACCTGTGTTAATGTGGAGCGAGGTGGAGCAATGGTAGCTTGTCAGGCTCATAACCTGAAGGTTATAGGTTCGAATCCTATCCTCGCTACTACTCGAACAAACTAGGACAAGCTTTTAGCTTGTCCTACAGTTCTATGGAGGGGTGTAGCTCAATTGGTAGAGCGTTGGTCTCCAAAACCAAAGGTCACGGGTTCAATTCCTGTCGCCCCTGTTGTGCCGAGGTAGCTCAGTTGGTAGAGCATTTGACTGAAAATCAAAGGGTCTGCAGTTCAAGTCTGCACCTCGGCACACTTTCGGATAGTGAGTCGTCTAATGGTAGGACAACAGATTTTGGTTCTGTTAATCGGGGTTCGAATCCCTGCTCGCTAGCTTCATGGGGGCGTGGTGTAGTTGGTTTAACATATCGGCCTGTCAAGCCGAAGATCGCGGGTTCAAGTCCCGTCGCTCCCGCTCTTCAAAAAGCCACTTTGATTACAGTCAGAGTGGCTTTTTGGATTCTAGGGCTGTAACTATACTTGTGAAGGTCATAAAGTAACATTTTGTACCAAGACCTGACAGGTTTCTAAAAACCTGTCAGGTCTAACCAAAGAACCTTGGATGCTCTAGCAATACCTACGTATCCACTAAACCTGAATCCTCAGGCATTACAGATTTAGTGTCATGCTCAATGAGGTCATCTTCTATTCCAACTTGTTTAGAACGACTATTCCTAAGTTTTGTATAAGGTGTGGCACAATGAGGACAAATGTTCCATTGTAGACGAAGTATCATTTGACATGCAGGGCAAGTTTTCTTAAGTTTGGTATGGCAATCAGGACAAACAATCCAATCATCACCTACTGTTCGTGAACACCCTGAGCAATGTTGTTTTTCTTCTAAATCTTGTAAAAGGGCTTCTTCTTCCAATGAACGCTCATATAATTCAGCTAATGTTACTTGCGGGCGTAACAAGAAATAAATTAATATCCCCAACGGACCAAAAACAATTGTCATAAGTGTTGCTAACAATACCGCAAAGGGATCACGTGACCGTGAACTGGAATCTCGGAATGTCCATACAATCAGACTAAGCCATAGTGCTACTGTAAATGCCCCAAAAAAGGCAACAATTATCATTAGTATATTGATGATAACAGATGGTATTTGTATTTCTGGCATGAGAAATAATACTCCTTGATTTTTTATTGAGGAACGCAGAAGCTTAAGCCTTTGCATTCCTGTTGTGTTTTCATTTAGTAATAAAAATAATACCCTAAACAAAATAGCCCAAATATCCAACAATAGGCTGCAAATAAGTATAAGGTATGTTCCCGCAAATAGGCTAATAGCCAATAGATACAGGCATAACCGCTAAGGGCAGCAGCTAGAAAACCAACAATCAAAAGCATTATTTCATCTTGAGCAATGCCTTCTTGATATGTCTCTGTGAGTTGTAAAACACCTGCCCCTAAAACTATGGGCAGTGAAAGTAAAAAACTAAGATGAGCCGATGCTTCACGTGTGATACCTCGTGTTAGTCCTGCTGCGATAGTGGCTCCTGAACGAGAGATACCTGGTGTAATAGCCGCCGCTTGGGCAAAACCAATAAGTAGCATGTCCATCATAGTCACAGAATCACCATGCCGAATACGACTAGAAACACGCTCACTGACAAACAAAATTAAGCCTGTCACCAATAAAAACACAGCAACTGCTGGTTCATAGTGGAACATCCTTTCGAATTCATCCTTAAATAAAAGTCCAACAACAATTGCTGGAATACAGCCTATCAAAATAAACCAGCCTAATTTTCCATGATAATTGTCCAACGAGTATGTTTGTGTCGTTTCAAACATTCCCACTAAAATCTTCTTAATCTCATCCCAAAAATAGATGATGATTGCTAAAAGTGTACCTAAATGAACAGTAGTATCAAAAGTTAAACTAAAATCTGAATGTTCCCAGCCTAAAAGCCAAGGGACTAATACCAGATGTCCCGAACTTGATATTGGTAAAAATTCCGTTGCTCCTTGTAATACACCGAGAACAAGTGCTTGTATCAAACTCATTCATACCTCCAAATAATTTTACTAAATTTAAACATGAATAGAACGGATATCTAATTCATTCAGCATGGGCAAGATGCTTATGTTATATGGCTCTCCGTCTGTCCTCTGGCACAGGACGATAATTTGCCAGAAAATCACGTTTGTATTGAGCAAACGTATCATCTAAAATCGTCTGACGAATACGCCGCATCGTCTCTAACATAAAATGAACATTGTGAATAGTGGTCAGTTGCAAGCCTAAAATTTCGTTTGCTTTGATAAGATGACGTAGGTATGCTTGACTAAAATGCTGACAGGTATAACAAGTACAAGCCGTTTCAATCGGTTTTTGTTGCCGAGCATATTTAGCGTTTCGCAAATTAAGTCGCCCATGATGTGTTAAAACTGCACCATTGCGGGCAATGCGGGTCGGCAAAACACAATCAAACTGGTCAATACCACGAGCCACACATTCAAATAAATCTTCGGGACTTCCAACCCCCATTAAATAACGAGGTTTATTTTCAGGAAGAAGAGGGTGTAACAAATCTAAAATGGCATGCATATCAACCTTCTTCTCGCCTACACTTAACCCACCAATGGCATAACCAACAAAATCAAGCTCGGTCAAAAATTCTGCACTTTTTGTCCGCAGGTCAGGGAAAATCCCCCCTTGTACAATACCATATAAAGCTTGATCAGTTCGTTTTTGAGCTTGTTTACATCGTTCTGCCCAATGGTGTGTACGCTCTAAAGAAATCACGTTATAGTTGTAATCATTTGATGGGGGACACTCATCAAATACCATGATGATGTCGGCTCCAATTTGTTCTTGGAGAGCAATTACCTTTTCGGGTGTGAAGCGGTGCGTTGAACCGTCCAAGTGAGAACGAAAGGTAACACCATAGTTATCAACTTTGCGTAATCCTTTTAAGCTAAATACCTGATATCCTCCTGAGTCTGTTAGGATTGGTCCCGACCAACTCATAAACTGATGTAACCCACCAAATTCTGCTATTAAATCAGCACCCGGTCGCAGATAGAGGTGATATGTATTTGCTAAAATTAACTTAGCTCCAAGAGTATGTAAATTTGCTGGAGTAAGTGTTTTAACCGTAGCCTGTGTCCCCACAGGAGCAAATGCAGGCGTTGGAATATCTCCATGCGTGGTATGAATAATACCCGTCCTAGCATTTGTTTGTTTATCTTGATGTAAAAGCTCAAACGAAAATGTCATAATTTTTGCAATATTTTAATAAAACAAATCATAATTGTATCAACTTCATCATAACGTTATTTTGACTTTTGAGCAAATTTGCAGTATAGTTTATTTGAATCTTGCTTATATTGAGAATGATGTACACGTAATTAAGAGAGCATCAAGGTTTCTTTAGACCTGACAGGTTTTTAAAACCTGTCAGGTCTTGATCCAAAATGTTACTTTATGACATTCACGAGTATGGTTTATCGCTCCAGTAAAAATATAAATAAACATATCCATTCATGTCAAAGTAAGCTTTGACCCTCCAGTTTATTTTGTCAAAAAATAGCATTGAACAGCCCTAACATTGGACGTTTAATTGTCGTAGCTAAAGCATTAAAATGAAAATTGCAATTATTGGTACAGGAGCAATGGCATGCCTATTTGCCAGCCGATTATCTCAATTAGCTGACGTGGTCATGCTTGGTACATGGCAATATCAATTGACCATGTTGCAAACTAAGGGATTGCTAGTCAACCATCCTGACGGCTCCCAAACACATCATCACTTTGAAGTAGGGGCGAACCTTTGCAACCACTCCATTGACCTTGCTCTTATTTTGGTCAAAGCACATCAAACAAAACGAGCAGGCACATGGGCAAACCGTATTTTAAGGGATGATGGTTTGGCTTTGACTTTGCAAAATGGGCTAGGTAATGCAAAACTATTATCTACCCAAATTGATGAAGAACGAGTTGCCGTGGGAATCACATCGCAAGGAGCCATGGTGATTGAGCCAGGTGTGTTAAAGCATGCGGGAGAAGGAGCCACTTACCTAGCATATAGTCCGAGTAATCATAAATCAATTTCTAACATTGCCGACTTATTTAATCAAGCAGGTTTTGAGACGCACCTTGTTGATAATCTCACCAATTTGATATGGGGTAAATTGATAATAAATGTTGGTATAAATCCATTGACTGCTTTATTAGATGTGCCTAATGGTTTTCTGGCAGAAAATGAGTTCGCCCGCAATGTCATGAGTCGGGCAGTTCAAGAAGCTGTAGCAGTTGCACATGCACAAGGGATTGAATTACCTTATACCGATGCAGTACAACGAACCCTAGAAGTATGTCGTCATACCGCCACAAATCGCTCCTCCATGTTACAGGATTTATCGCGGCATGCTCCCACAGAAATCGAGGTCATTTCAGGAGTGATTATAAGTCTCGGTCGTCAGTTTGGTATCCACACTCCTGTTAATGCCATGCTTTATGATTTAATCCGAGCCGCTCAAGACTCTAGCTTCGCTCATATTTCTTAAAATGCGATTTATTCATTTGTAACACATTATTTTTGTTTCTCAATGCTTTATGCTAAAATCTCTATTATGAAATGTCCAAAGTGCAATAGCACAAATTTTAGTATAACAGAACCATGTCCCCAATGTAATTTTGAAGGGGATGAAACTCTTCTTGAGGAATTGAGCCATATTGATTGGCTCATCAACAAATCGGAACTGTGGCAACTTATGCCCCCCACATCAAAGTCGGCATGGGGAAAGAAACGCCTCATGTTCCTTAACCGTCAACAAGAGTTGGAAATTATGCTTTGTCTGCGACTGCCACCACTTTCAGAAGAAGAGGCACAACAAGCATGGCATGAGCTGATTCAGCTAGAGTTAATTTTAATTGAGATTGAGAATTGGCTAAAGTGTAACATCCTTAAACCTGAACCAACTCAAAAAATCATTGGTATTTATCAGGCAAAAATCGCCGAATTGCAAGAACGTTTGGCTGATTATCCACGCCCAAATTATCCCGATGGTGATGAAGATTACTTAGCGGTAGTTCAATTTTACTTTGAGACAATGGATTTGTTAGATGTAGGTAGGTGTTTTACTGACATAATTGCCAAAGCTAAACTTGAGGCTCATCTCACGACAAAGCAAGAAACTTTAGAAATTGCACTCGGCTTACGTCCTGAACCTGTTCATGAAAGTGTGATTTCGGAAGAACTACAGGAGCCGCAAAATCTTGCTTTGCCTGCCGAAATTGCAACTTTCGGGCTTCATGAAGAAAGTCCTCCATCTCCTCCAAAACCACCTAAATCCAAACCTAAACCGACTAAAATTCCATTATCCGAACGGATTTGGGCAACCCTACTTTCTGAAAGAACCTTAGATGCCCTATTTCTAACGGCAACATTTATGATACTAGCAGCCGCCTTCTCATTTGTGACAGTTGGTTGGGAAAATTGGTCTATCCCAGTGCGAATCGCAATTCCAACCGTAGCAACAGTCATATTTTTTGTTTTGGGGCGTTACCTACGACGAAATACACGACTTATCCGTTCAGGCATGTCCATCAGTGCAGTAGCAGCTTTGCTAGTGCCGATTGATTTTTATACGGTTTATATTAACTTTCACATTCCACCGAATCTTGCCTCCTCATTTTGGCTATTTGTATCTGTGGTATGCCTTATCGCTTATATCGTTGCCACCATCCTCATCCAAAGCCGATTCTTTGGTTATTTGGTCTGTTTTGCGGCGGGCAGTGTTGTTATATCCATGATTGAAGTCTTACACCAATTCATGGGATTATCCCTCGATTGGCGAACCAGCGGACTATCGTTATTAGCTGTCATATTTATTGCCTTAGCCATGCGATTAGAACAGGGCATGAAGCCAGGTTCAAAATTGCATGTCACCATATTTGCCGAACCATTCAGACGATTAGGCATGTGGACAGTTGCCATTATCATGCCTATCACATTGATATGGCGATATGCATCAGCGTCAGGATTCAGCACATTTCATGATGCCATGACAATAAACTGGCTACTTGGCGGATTGGTTTTCGGCTGGGGAGCAGTATACTATCAGAGTCATGCTTTAGGGCTTATATCAGTTTATGCCATTCCCTTTGCCTTGTTTCAAGGGCAAGCCTCCTTATTTTATCATAGCGATATTGCGATTACATGGCATGCTTTTGGCTTAGCACTTCTATCACCAATTTATCTAATGACAGGCTACCGCTTATTAAAATACGAAGGAACACAAAAGCATGAAGGAGTGCAAAAACTTAAGCTCCTGCATTCCGAAAATGCAATCCACAGTTACGCCAAAAAGTTAATTGGTTGGGCAATTGTTCTCATCGTTTTTTCGGCGATATTTCCCATGACCGATTTTGGGAATGGCTGGGCAATTGTAGCTAGTCATCTCACCTTAGCAGGCACCATGCTGATTGTTAGCATGCTATGGCGGCGACCCAACTTTATTTATCTCGTTTCCATTTTTCTCATGTCAGCAATTACATTCACCAGTCTTAAATGGAACATAGACCTTAGTGCTTTGGGGATTGGCTGGGCTTCATTAGCAATTGTACATCTCATTTTAGCAGTGCAGTTAGGAAAAGGCATGCATAAACCTGACATGTTTTCAAAATCTGTCAGGTTTAGATTGATTGAAAACATGGTTATTGCTGGTTACATCATCGGTATCCTAGCTGTTATTCCTTCACTTATGTTGTACGACGGAAATTTGACCACATACACACTCGGCAATTGGATTATCTTAACCGCTTGGGGAGCATATCTCGCCTACCAACGGCGAGTCGGCTTTGTCGGCATGAATAATAGGCGAGAGATTGCATTCCATTGGATTACTGCCCTTTCCATTCCATTTTGGCTATGGGTTGCATTTGCCAACCAAGCACCTTTAGATTTCCGATTCCCGTTAGCCTTAACCGTTTTGGCATGGGGTATGTTTGGCATGGGGCATTGGATTCTGAAGACCTGTCAGGTTTCTAAAAACCTGACAGGTCTAAGGTTTGCCAAACCATGGTATACAACTGCAATGCTAATGACTATCATTGCTCCGATTGTTGCCATGATGATTATTACCAAAGGTTTCACCTTAAGCATCTGCCTATTACTAATTGGCATGCTCTATTTCACTTATGCCGTTGTAGAAAAATCGTCAAATAGTTTATTTATCGGCGGATTGGTGTTTGCCATTGGGTACATTGATTTTCTCAACCAACTGAATTTTTCACTAAACGTCATCAACTTTGCCATTGTAATTTTGATTGCTATTTACATGGGATATGGTTTGTGGCAAGAACGCCGTAAATCTCAACTATTCACCGCCGAATTTCTAAGACCACTTTATTGGGCATGTCATATTTTGACGATGGTCGTCTTAGTTCGCATTTATGCTGTTCCCATCTCAAAAATATTGGGGCAACGTTACGGTTGGGATGATGCCACAAAAATATGGGGAGCGGTATCTCAATTTGGCTTGGGCACACTTTACGGCATGTTCGCTTGGGCAAGATATAAGGTTGGTTGGGGGCATGTGTCGGCATGGTTGGGCGTAGCAAGTGGAGCATTTATCGCCGTAGCATACAGTCAAGGGCGAGGCTCATCTGCCACAAAAGCAGTCATCTTAACCATCGTATTTATCATGACAGAACGCTTACTTTTCTATTATCGTACCAATCCCCCCGCATTTTTGACTCGACTCGCAAAGCAAGTTTCGCAACACGGCAAAGCAAACTTTGCGACTCCATTTCAACGATTAGCTCGCTGGAAAGCATTTTTCCGTTTGGCATGGCGATTATATCATAGTCCGTTATTGGTAGCTGGTTGGACAGTTTCAGTTGGTGCCATAGCCTTAGCATTGATTCGCAATCTGTTGATTTTGGGGGGCGGAAGTACACAACAATTTTGGGCATGGCTTGGTTTATTTTTGCTAACAGGATTTTATGCCTTGTCGGCATGGATGTACGGTAAAGTTCGTTTTGCCTGGTTCGCATCGATTTTAGTTTTCGCTCCTTGGACAATCTTAACACATTTAGGCTGGTATGTGCTGAATAAACCAATATTATCTCAATACGCCGCTAGTTGGATAATCTTGGCATGGGTATTACTTCTCATCAGTTTATATTTACGAAAAGTCTCAAAGTCGCACTTTGAGAAAGAGTATCAAAGCTTTAGATTTTACATACCGCCCTTGATTGTAGCCCTAATACTTGTCCCACCCGCCTTAACATGGGGCATGGTCAATATCAAAGTGAGTGTATTCACCTTTGCATTGGCGATTGGATTTTATGGATTGTTGGCATATTTGGAATGCAAAAGCTTAAGTATTTGTACTCCTTCCAAAAATACAACTTTCGAGTTTTTTTGGCAAACAAAATATCTGTATCCTGCTATTGGATTAGTGCCGATTTGGGCATTATACATGCTCGCTTGGCTCGTGCCTACGGCGAATGTCGAGCATTATGGAGTATTACTGCTCATGCTTGTCCCATTTGGCATGGCATTTGGACAATATCTATACCGAGTCGCCCCAGTAGACCAGACATCTTTGCCTGATATTGTTCCTCGCATGTTCGTCTTCCCAAGCTATTTAGTTACCTACGCCACCATGATTATCGGCACAATACTGGTTATTGACATGCCGCTGTGGTTATCAATTGCTTTGCTATACAATAGCATTTTGCTCATCATTTCTGCATGGTTGTTCCGACATCAGACATGGCTTTATATTGCAGGAGTGTTATTGCCATTCTCGTTAAGCATTGCACTAGGCGAAGCAAATGTGCCATACAATCGGCAAGGCTGGGGACTAATTGCCTATGGGCATTACGCCGCTTTGACTTACGGCGATACAGCAACGCTCCACTCATGCTCGGCTTTGTCATCATGGCATTTGGCTTACCCCCCTCAAGCCATGACTCGATAGGAGCATTGGTCGGCTATGGCGGAGCAGTGATATTATACGGCATCACCGCATTTTGGTTAAATCAACCCATTTTGATGATACC
>NBMH01000006.1 GCA_002084875.1 Anaerolineaceae bacterium 4572_78
CCATGTTTTTTGTTTTAGCATTAAACAGCCCCCCGGTCTGGACGGAGTGGACGGTCAATTATTCTACACAGTATACCAAGAATAAGCTAGTATGGTGATGGAAAGTTGAATATCTATGATTCTTTTCATAAATTGACGCAATAGAAAAAGTATGATATATTTCAGGGACTATAGATTTAATGCAAAAAGGAGGTAAGCTCCGTTTTCCTCCCCCAACTAGAAGTCGGGGGTTCCAACGGTTGATTTCTATGAACAAAACATTAGAAAAGTTACAGGAAAAATTTTCCACAGTTACATTGAAAAGTGATACATTTAGGGAACAAACTAATATCACCATTCCCTCCGAACATCTTTTAGATATGGGACGGTTTTTACGGGATGAGCCTGATTTGAATTATAATTTGCTCATGGATGTGTACGGCATAGACCGCCGCAATTTAGGAATAGAACCACGCTTTGCCACAATATATGAATTGTTTTCTATTCCACATAACACACATTTACGTTTGACGGTTCCTGTGAAAAAAGAAGCAGTTGATATAAACTCATCAAGCAATGATAGAGGAAATGGTCACTCCTTTGGCACAGGGAAAACTCTGCCGACTATTGATTCGGTGACGAGCTTGTGGTCAACAGCAAACTGGCTTGAACGGGAAGCTTATGATTTAATGGGTATCCGTTTTGAAGGGCATCCATGGCTACATCGCATTATGATGCCTGATAGATGGGTAGGGCATCCGTTGCGAAAGGATTACCCAATCGGTGGTGAGCCTGTCTACTTTTCGCATGACAAAGATAATCCAAAATTTGACCACCTTGCTACTCAAATTATGGATGGTCCGTCGTATCATGCCGATTTAGAGGCGGATATGGATACAGAAAAGCACATGGTTATCAACATGGGTCCGCATCATCCCTCGACACATGGCGTGTTGCGGCTTGCGGTTGAATTAGATGGTGAACGAGTCATTGCAGTGCGTCCCGAAGTAGGCTATCTTCATTCAGGATTTGAGAAGATAGGGGAAAGCAAACGCTACGAAAATTTTATTCCTTATTGTGACCGCATGGATTATGCTTCCACAATGAGTAATAATTTGGGCTATGTCATGACGATTGAGAAGTTGATGGATGTCGAGGTTCCACAACATGCCCAATATGCCCGCGTTATCTTGACCGAATTGCAACGAATTGCCAGCCACATGCTGTGGCTAGGAACACATGCTATGGATGTAAGCGGCATGATTCATTCCTTGTTGATGTATTGCTTTTATTCCCGCGAAAAAATCATGGATATTTTCGAGATGGTTTGTGGGGCAAGAATGACCACCAGTTATTTTTGCGTGGGCGGCTTACGCTGGGCATTACCTGGTGCATTTATGCCTGCCGTTAAACATTTTGTCGATGAGTTTAAGGAATCCATCAAAGATTTTGAAGGCATGTTGACTAATAATCCAATTTGGAAGCAACGGTTAATCGGCATTGGGCATATCAGCCGAAAAGAAGCGATAGATTTGGGATTGACTGGACCCATGTTGCGTGGTTCGGGAGTTGAGTTTGACTTGCGTAAAAAGCAACCATATTCTTCTTATGATGATTTTGAGTTTGACATTCCTACCTCAACGGCTGGCGATAGTTATGGGCGTTATATAGTTCGCATGGAAGAATTACGTCAAAGCATCCGCATCATTGAGCAGGCGGTTGAAAAAATTAAGCCAGGCATGCATAAAACTGATGACCGCAAGGTGGCATTACCACCTCGCCCTGAAATCATGAAACAATCAGATAAGGCAAGCATGGAGTCGCTCATTCATCATTTCAAGTTGGTGACGGAAGGTTATAAACCTCCAGCAGGACATATCTATGGCATGGCTGAAAATCCAAAGGGGATTTTGGGATTTGGCATAGTCAGCGATGGCTCGGCTATTCCATATCGTTTGCGTGTGCGTGGTCCATCATTTTCGCAGTATTTGCCTAAAATAATAATTTGTGGTAGAATGCTTTTTATGTTAGAAATTAGGAGTTATTGGTTTGGAGTTAGAAAGTTAGGAAGTTTGTAACTCATTAACTCATTAAGATGTCTTTTATCTCAAAAGTGGATTGAACCCCACTTTTATTTTTGTTGTTAAAGAGTAACTATACTAAAAAAGGGTTAGTTTTGTGAATACCATAAGCGGGTTTAAAGTTACAATTCTTACCCTTAGCAAGTATAGTATGGTTAAATAAAAGATTTTCGGTACAGTTGTAGGAGGCGGTTTCGTCATGAAAAGTAATTTCATGGTGGCAATCAATCAGGTTTGTCATGAGCGTCAACTTTCAAGAGAAGTTGTTTTAGATGCAATGGAGGTTGCTCTGGTTTCAGCATATAAACGCAACTACGGGAGCAATTTGGTTACAGCTAAAGTTGATACTGTAACTGGGGCAATTAAAATTTTCATTGAAAAAAAGGTTGTAGAAGAAGTCAAAGATGAAAAAAACGAGGTTACATTAGACCAAGCCCAGCTGGTAAATCCAGATGCTGAGCTTGGAGGTGTGGTACATGTTGAAAGTACTCCTCCTAAAAAATTCAGCCGCATTGCTGCTCAAACAACCAAACAAGTCATCTTGCAACGTATCCGTGAGGCAGAACGAGATGTGCTTTATAACACATATGCTGAACGAGAAGGTGAGATTGTTAGCGGGACGGTCCATAAGATTGAACGTAATCAAGTAATTTTATCACTAGGTAAAGTTGAGGCAATTTTGTTACGACATGACCAGATTCCAACTGAGCATTATAGGGAAGGGCAAAAGTTACGAGCGTATATTTCTCAAGTAAGTAAAGCAATTCGAGGTCCTCAAATCGTGGTTTCTCGCACACATCGTAGCATGTTACGCCGATTGCTTGAGCTTGAAGTACCTGAAATCCATAATGGTATTGTAGAAATTAAGGCAATTGCCCGAGAGCCAGGCTATCGTTCTAAGGTAGCGGTGTCTGCCCTTCAAGAAGGAGTTGACCCTGTCGGCTCATGTGTTGGCATGCGAGGCATGCGAATACAGAGCATTGTTAGTGAGTTAGCAGGGGAAAAGATTGATGTAGCTCAATGGAGTATGGATAACAAAATTTTTATCGCTAATGCACTTAGTCCTGCAAAAGTTATTAACGTCATCCTACAGGATATTGGGGATGATAAAACGGCTTTGGTTGTTGTGCCAGATAAACAACTTTCACTCGCAATTGGAAAAGATGGACAAAATGCACGTTTGGCAGCCAAGTTGACAAGTTGGCGAATTGATATTAAAAGTGCTATTGAAGCGGCTAGAGATGCTTTAGAACGAGCTTCTAAAAATGAGGAACTAAAAGCACGTGTGTTACACCGCCCTGAAATTTTCAACATGGTTGCAAGTATTCTTTCCGAACAAAATGATAACACTGATTTGTCGCAAGGCGAATTGAAGTTGTTAAGCGAGGCTATTGAGTTGGTTGGGCAGGCTGAACTTGACATTGCTCGTGAAAAATACCAACAAGAACAAACCCAATTAGCAAAGGATGATGATTTGTTAGCCCAAGCTACTAGTTTGTTGATGGACGATGATTTTGATGCTCTTGATGTGGATCAAATTTCAGAGGTACTTGCGATTGATGACCAAACAGATGATGATACTTCATCTGATGTTGATGAAACCGATAAAACCGACGAAACTGATGAAACTGATGAAACTGATGAAACAGAAACATCGGTACACGATTCGAAAGATACAACAGTTGAGGTAACATCTCCTGCTGAAACGGTTGAGTCGGAACCTAAATCTGAACCAGAATCACCCGATATTGGGCAGGACATCAAAGACACTGTCCCTACACCAAAACCTATCATCAAATCAATTTTGGATAAACCGCCTGAGTCTGAACCAGAAAAGAAACCTAAGCGAAAACTTAGACCTATTTATATTGGTTCATCAAAGTTGATTGATGACCCGCAGTCTGATACCAAGCGAAAGAGCAAAAAACGTGTTTTAGAATATGATGAGGATTTAGGACGTGTTGTAGCTAAGCGTCGTCGTAAAGAGTCACGTCTTAGAGATAACTGGCAGGATGATATTGATTGAGGTGAAGTGCTGATGAAACAAAAGCATGTCTCTCAAAGAATGTGTATTGTCTGTCGAGAGGTGCAGGCTAAACATGCACTTATTCGTATTGTTAAGCCAAAGCCTCTCCAGTTTGATAGTTTAATTTTTATTGATGAAAAAGGTAAAGCATTGGGAAGAGGAGCTTACTTATGTAAAAAGGCTTCATGTTGGCGAAAATGTCTTTCTAAGAAATTTCTCAATCGTGCATTACGAACATCAGTTTCTGATGCGGATGTACTATTTTTGAAAATGTATGCGGATACACGGTTTAAGTAAGGTAAAATTTATCGGTCAACTATCCCATGCTCATACCACTTAATATCAAATATACAAAGACTAAGTTTTCTTATGTAGTCAGTAGCTATGATTTCTAATCACGCGGTTGACAAAGCAAGTATTGTCACTCCCTCGCGATTGAAAATTGCGGCTATAAAATTCAAAACCTATAGGAGATTGGTCTTTGAAATGGGATGAGGAGGCGAAATATGGGAAATAGAGTTGTTGAGATTTTACCAGATTTGACGGTGCGTGAGTTGGCTGAAAAATTAGGGGAAAGTCCCATTGATGTTATAAAAGAGTTAATAAGAAATGGGATTATGGCAACCATTGACCAGAAACTTGACTTTGATACAGCTGCTATTGTTGGTGAGGAGATGGGGTTTGAGATTATTCTTTTTGAGGAAAAAGATGCTGAACCCATCGCTGAACTTAAAAAGGCGGTGATATTACGACAAAAATTTTTGTCGGAAGAGCCAGAAGATAAGTTAAAATCACGTCCTCCAGTAATTGCTGTGCTAGGACATGTTGACCATGGCAAGACTACTTTACTAGATGCTATCAGGAATACAAGTGTTGTCAAAGATGAATCTGGTGGAATTACGCAACACATTGGTGCATACCAAGTTAATGTGAACACACAAAAGATAACTTTTCTTGATACCCCAGGCCATGCTGCTTTCACAGCAATGCGGGCAAGGGGAGCCATGGTTACGGATATTGTTATTCTCATCGTAGCGGCAGACGATGGTATCATGCCTCAAACAAAAGAGGCGATTGGTCATGCTAGAGCTGCCAATGTGCCGATTATTGTAGCAATTAATAAAATTGATAAGTCTAATGCCAACCCTGATAAAGTTAAACAAGAGCTCGCAAATGAGAATCTCATTGTTGAAGATTGGGGCGGTGATGTAATCTGTGTTCCAATTTCTGCTTTGAACAATGAGGGCATTGATGAACTGTTAGATAATATCATTCTTGCCGCCGAAGTTTCTGATTTCAAGGCTAATCCTGACCGCTATGCACAAGGAACTGTCATTGAAGGACGGTTGGATAAACAACGAGGAGTAGTGGCAACATTATTGGTGCAGAACGGTACATTAAAACAAGGGGATGTTGTTGTCATTGGCACAACTTCTGGACGAGTGCGTGCTATGTTCGATGACAAAGGGACAAAGATTATGATGGCAAGCCCGTCCAGCCCTATTTCTATGATGGGACTATCCGAAGTTCCAATAGCTGGCGACTTCTTTGAAGTTGTCAAGAACAAGAAGCTTGCTCAATCAATCGTCTCTAAACGGAAAGATGCAAAGAAAAGTAAAAGAAAAGCGAAACGAGGTATGAGCCTTGAAGACTTTCTAATTCGGCTTGAGGGTGAAGAGGTTAAAAAACTCAAATTAATCCTCAAAGCAGATGTTCAAGGTTCAGTAGAACCAATTACCTCCTCATTAAAACATTTGGGTGATGATGAGCATAAGGTCGATGTTATTTTAGCAGGAACAGGTAATATCACTGAAACAGACCTTTCTCTAGCACTGGCTTCAGAAGCTATTATTGTAGGCTTCAACGTTGAAATTGACTATGCTGCCAAGCGTGTTGCCGAATCTGAAGGAGTAGATATTCGCACTTATAATATCATCTATAAATTAGTTGAAGATATTGACTTGGCACTTCAAGGATTGTATGAGCCTGTTTATCAAGATAGAATTATTGGACATGCTGAAGTTCGGGCTACCTTTAGAGTAGGAAAGTCAATCGCGGCAGGTTGTTATATCAGTGATGGTAAAATTACTCGGAATGCCTTAATTCGTGTTGTTCGTAACCGAAAACTTATCCATGATGGTACCGTCAGTTCGTTACGTCATTTTAAGGATGATGTTCCTGAAGTGGCTCATGGCTATGAATGTGGCATCGGTATAGAAAATTTCAAGGAAGTTGCTATTAGTGATATCCTTGAAGCTTATGTTAAAGAACGAGTTAATTAAGTCTTGTAATAGTTGCCCACCCTTGACCCTGTGGGAACACATGGGGTATTGTTTTTAACAGAAATGGGGTATTGTTTTTAACAGAATATGTAGGGATTTATGGCATAAATCCTACACGATGATAAGACATGTGTCCCATATTCCTACATGTTCTACCTGAAAAAATAACATTGAACAGCCATGTGGCAACTACTAACAAGATATTTATAATTACATGCAGGTATCTAAATATGCCCACAAGACGACAACAAAGAATAGCCAAACTTATTCGCCAAGAAATAAGTAAACTATTGCTATTTAATACACGTGACCCACGTATCAATTTTGTCACTGTAACAGAAGTAAAAATATCATCTGATTTGAAATCAGCAATGATTTACGTTAGCTTATTGCAGGATGATGAAAAGGATGCTATGTCTGGTTTAGAGAGTGCGACCCCGTACCTTCGCCGCCAATTGGCTCAAAATGTGAGTTTACGCTATATGCCCAAACTTGTGTTTAAGATTGACCGTACTTTAGCACATGCAAAAAAAATAGAGGATTTACTGTCGGAAGACGTGGTATGACTACAGGTATCTTAAATATCAATAAACCTCAGGGCTTAACATCTCATGATGTTATCAATCGAATCCGCAGACTTATCGGTGTTCGTAAAGTCGGACATACTGGCACACTCGACCCTTTAGCGACGGGTGTGCTTTTGGTTTGTGTTGGGCAAGCTACTCGTCTTATCGAGTACATGCAAATGGGAACAAAGGTGTATCAGGCGACAATTCTATTTGGCAAAACAACGAATACTTATGATAGTGAAGGTAAAATTACGGCTGAGCATGACCCAAGTCATCTGACCGAATTATCTGTGTGCCAAGCATTAGCTAAATTTGTCGGCACTATCGAACAAGTCCCGCCTGTTTTTTCCGCCATTAAAAAAGATGGTGTTCCACTTCACAAACTAGCACGACAGGGTATCCATGTTGAGCCTAAAGCCCGCATGGTTCACATTGATAAAATATTCCTGCTAAATTGGCACATGCCCCAAGCAACTATTGAAGTCACTTGTCAGGCAGGTACATACATTCGCTCAATAGCTCATGACATGGGACAGGTTTTAGGGGTAGGAGGACATTTAACTGATTTGATACGCACTGCTAATGGAAATTGGCATGTTGATACGGCAACTTCATTAGATGATGTAGAAAACGCAGTCAATCATAATAAGTTAAACTCTGTATTATATCCCAAAGAAAAAGGAATTACTCACTTACCTGCCATGACTTTGTTATTTGATGAAGTACGTCGGGTTCGGATGGGACAGGCAATTACAAATCGCATTGAGATTGAAACCCCCATCGTAGCGGGGTATGATGAAAATAAAAAGCTGGTCGCATTATTGCATACAAAACTGGCAGGTTTCTTAAGACCTACAAAGGTGTTTCATTGAGATGAGAAAATATCACAAAACCGTATTTTATGTTAGGAAGTTGAACGTCTAGTGAAAATAATATGCAAGTCATCTATAGTCTATCCGAAAAAATTGTTCTCAAATCAAACCGAAGTGTATTAACTATTGGCTCTTATGATGGCATCCATTGTGGGCATAAAAAAATCATTACTGGCATGAGGACGGCGGCAATGAAATATGATGTTTCGAGTGTGCTGATAACATTCCATCCCCATCCAAGAACCATTTTGACTCCCCATATTCCTGTAGAATATTTGACCACTATTGAAGAAAAATTAAATATTCTCCAGCGACTCGAATTAGATATCGTTACTGTTTTTCCTTTTAGCCATGAGTTTTCACAGACCCCTGCTCATGAGTTTATCCGCAAAGTAGTTACAGTTTTTAAGCCAATTGAGTTATGGGTTGGTTCTGATTTTGGATTAGGTAAGGGACGCAAAGGAAATGTAGATTACTTGCATTCTTTTGGTTCAACACTTGGGTACAAATTACAAGTGATTGATTTACGAAAAAATGATAATCAACCAGTTTCATCGACCAACATCAGACAGGCTCTGAAATTAGCTAATATAAAAAAAGCGACTAAATTATTGGGAGAATATCCTCTCTTGCTTGGTCAAGTGGTCGAAGGAGCAAAAAGAGGACGTAAGCTGGGTTTTCCCACTGCGAATATCCAAATAGATAAACATAAATTGTTACCTCCAAATGGTGTTTATGCTGTGTGGTTAAAGGTCGATGATAGAACCTATCAGGGCGTAGCAAACATCGGAACGAGACCGACTTTTGATACAAAAGAACAGACTCTAGAAGTGTATATTTTTGATTTTAATCAAAATATCTATGGCAAAAAGGTATGCGTTTATTATGTTGAATATATCAGAAAAGAGCAAAAGTTCCATGATACGAGAGCGTTGATTGCTCAAATTCGGCATGATGTCGCTCAAGCTAGGGATATTCTTGAAAAGTAAATTCTATTCGTTTACTGCTAAAATTTTGGAGAATAATTGACAAAAAAATAAAATCGGCTATAGTACCCTTAGATTATTTGTTTTTTGATTAGGAGATAATAGATATGTCACACTTTACACGAATAAAAACAGAAATGGTCAATAGATTATATCTTACCCAAGCCTTAGAAGATTTGGATTGCCATGTTGAAGTGGGTGAAGCTGAAATTCGAGGCTATCGTGGAAACCGTACTAAAGTTGACCTCAAAGTTCCAACGCAATATGGTGGTTATGATATTGGCTTTCGTAAAAAAGATAACAGTTATGAAATGGTTGCTGATTGGTGGGGGATTCATGGCATGAAGCCTAAGCAATTCTTAGCAGACGTAACTCAACGTTATGCCTATCGAGCAACGCGTGCCAAATTGGAGGAGCAAGGCTTCAATCTTGTTGAGGAAAATATCCAAGAAGGAAATCGTATTCATCTAGTTTTACGGCGTGTTGCATAAATATATAGAACAGACTTCTAGTCCGTTCAGAAATTATAGGCGGTAAACATGGAATTACAAGAAATTGAAGTTATCATTGAAAAAGATGGGCAGGTATCCATTCAAGTTCGCGGTGTAAAAGGCTTATCTTGTCTTGATTTGACCAAAGATTTAGAGTTGATACTTGGTGGTAAAATTGAAGCCCGTGAGATAAATGCCGACTCTTACGACACATCTCAAGCTGATTTAGCTACACAACAAGTTAAGGGATAGTTTTTCGACTGATGTACATGCATGTACACTTTTTATAATGTCTCATACTTTACGTCTGCATGATTTTTTGCCAATAAGCCATGCCAATGGGCCTGGTAACAGAACAGTCGTCTGGTTGCAAGGCTGTTCGCTTGGTTGTCCTGGCTGTTTTAATCAAGATACCCACTCTGTTGACGGGGGGGATGTCGTTGCTGTGGATGACCTATTTACACGTATTACCTCTTTAAGTGATTCCATTGAAGGAGTTACTATTAGTGGTGGTGAGCCTCTGCAACAATTTATTCCCATAGTTGCATTATTACATCGCATAAAGAAAGAAACTTCATTATCAGTATTGGTTTTTAGTGGATTTACATGGAATGAAATCCAAAAAATGGAAATTGCCCATCGAAATCGTCATGCGGAAAACTTATTGAATTCGCCATTGCCTTACATTGATATTTTAATTGCGGGACGGTATGACCCAACCAAGCGAGTAGCTCATGATTTGTATGGTTCAGCTAACCAAACTGTTCATTTTCTTACAGACCGTTACACTTTGGCAGACTTGGCATGTTTGCCCGAAACTGAAGTGGTAATTTCTCTTGATGGTGATGTGATTGTCAGTGGGATTGACCCTATTGAATTTTAGCCCAGTAGAAAATACAGGTAACCGTTCACCCCCACCCTAGCCCTCCCCCACAGGGAAAATTTGCTACAAAAGCAGTACATGTTGGGATAACTCCTGACCCTTCAACTGGAGCAATTGTTCCACCTATATACCAAACATCTACATTTGTATTAGAAGAGATAGGCAAGGATAAGGGATTTAGCTATACGCGTGCTAATAACCCAACACGAGGGGTTTTAGAAGCAAACCTTGCTGGGATTGAAGGAGGCAAGTATGGTGTCTCTTTTGCTTCGGGATTATCGTCGGCTGATGCTTGCATGAGATTGTTATCAGCAGGCGACCATGTTGTTTCAAGTGAGGATGTTGAGGATATTATCGCTGATTTAGAACAGGCACTAGAAAAAGTATAATTCATATTGGAGGGTCAAAGCTTGCTTTGACATGAAAAAGCAAGCTTTGAACAGCCCTACACATGCATATCCATTTTAGGCAATGTGATTCCTGTTTGCCCTTGATATTTTCCTTTACGGTCAGCATAAGTGACCATGCATGGTTCATCACTCATAAAAAAGAGAACTTGAGCAATCCCTTCATTGGCATAGATGCGAGCAGGTAAAGGATTTGTATTGCTAATTTCAATGGTGATATGTCCTTCCCAACCTGCCTCTAAAACAGTTGGAGGCGAGACAATCCCACAACGAGCATAGGAGCTTTTTGTTGTCATTAAACCTGTGACATTTGGCAACATGCGGATATATTCCACGCTACGAGCTAGGGCAAATGAATTCGGTGGAATGATGCAATAACGTCCTCGTTCATCCTCATGAATTTTGCCCTCAACAAACGACCGTTCATCAAAGTTTTTTGGGTCAATTACCACCGCATTGACGTTTAAAAAAATCTTGAATTCATCTGCGGTAGAAACATCATACCCATAAGATGAAAGCCCATAAGAAATCACATTTTGCTGTACCAATTGTCTTGAAAAAGGTTCAATCATATCATGTTCCAAAACCATCTTTTCAATCCAAGAATCGGGTTTTAATGTCATCTGATTACTCCTCCTGTCTAGTCAACATCGGACCAAGCCGCCGACCACCGAGCAAATGAACATGCAAATGAAAAACTTCTTGCCCACCATCTTTATTGCAATTGACAATTAGACGATAGCCACTTTCGGCAATGCCCTCTTGTTTAGCAATCTTTGCGGCTACTACAAAAAGATGCCCTAATATTTGTTCATTTTCAGGGGTGGCATCATTGACAGTGGGAATCACATTGTTTGGCACAATTAGTATATGTGTTGGGGCTTGGGGATGGATGTCCCGAAACGCCGTCGTTTGTTCATCCTGATAAATAATATCAGCTGGTATTTCACCATGTATAATTTTGCTAAAAATTGTGTCTTTAGCCATAACCTTAGCTCCTTGTAATAAGTTATACTTGCTAAGGGTAAGAATTGTAATTTTAAACCATGTGGTTTGTGCCACAAACCCCTGCATTAACACTATTCACAAATGTAGGGGTTTATGGCATAAACCCGCTTATGGTATTCACAAAACTAACCCTTTTTTGGTATATCATTGATTTTTAGATATAGTCCGAGTAATGTGTGCTGTTAGATTTCTTGGTGATACTTTTGATACCAATGTCATCAAGGTATTCAATGCTCCAGGAATAACAACCGTTTGCCCTTTCATCAAACCACGATAGCCAATTTCAGCCACATCTCGAGCTGACATTGAACTCCGTTGCAATAAATTCGGTATCTTAAAATGTGCTTTATCATGAAAAGCAGTTGTAGTTATGCCAGGACAAAGAACTGTTACCATGACTCCTGTTCCTTTTAACTCACTAGCGATTGCTTCTGAAAAGGATAATACATACGCTTTACTAGCACTGTAGACAGCCATATTTGGTACTGCTTGAAATGCAAGCCTTGAGCCGACATTTAATATCCGACCAAATTTACGTTTAACCATACCAGACATGAATAATCTAGTGAGATGAGTTAAGGCAGTCATGTTGACCTGCATCATTTGCAGTTCTTTGTTGAGGTCAAGCTCTGCAAAATATCCATACGTACCAAACCCCGCATTGTTTACAAGAATGTCAACAGATATACCATCTTTCTGTAACGTCTCAAAAATTTCATTCGGGGCGTTTGGTTCAGATAAGTCTCTGACAAGCACTTTGCTATCAAGCTGATACTTTTGTGATAATTCTTGTGCTAATTGATTTAATTTTTGCTCACTCCGAGCAGTCAATATTAAATTATGGTCATGTTCTGCAAATACTTTGCTTAATTCATAGCCGATGCCACTGGATGCTCCAGTGATAAGAACGTTTTTTCTTTGTTGAAATTGGGACATTATTATTACCTCCAAGTTATGTAAAAGTAACCGTTCACACACCCACCCCTAACCCTCCTCACAGGGAGAGGGGAATCTTACTTCCCTTCTCCTAGCAGGGGAAGGGGCTTGGGGGTTGGGGTCTATTGACGAGAGGGGGAGTGAATAATTACATGTAAAATCATATCAGACATATTGCTAAATAAAATATTGTTTAGTTTGCCACTAACATGGCTGTTTGGCAAATTTCCCCATGTAACCCAAAAAACTGCTATTCAATGGCTTCAATTATGTATGGATAGACTGTATCACAAATAACTTTATATCCTTCGGCATTGGGATGCATGCCATCAAAAAGGTTGAGATTTGGGTTGTCAACTACCCCTTCTAGGAAGGACGGAATTAAAATGATATTTTTCTCTTTAGCAATCCTAACATACATTTCATCGAAGGCAGCCATGTAAGCATTATCCATCGGGATAAGAGATTCCATACCAGCTAATACTACGATGCTACCATGTGCCTGCAATCTATCCACAATTTGGCTGATATTTTGATAAGTGTGTTCAAATTTAATTGCCCAACCTGCATCGTTCACGCCAATTTCAAGAATGACGATATTGGGATTATAAGAGGCTAAGATTTCATCGACACGCGAAAGTGTGCCCCGACTAATTTCCCCACTGATACCAGCATTGATGACATTATAATTGTAACCATTTGCTTTTAGTTTTTGTTCCAAAAGAGCAGGATATGCTTGATTTTCATGTAGGAGATAGCCTTCTGTTAGGCTATCTCCCAACGCAACGATAATACCTTGATGAGTTGCTTCAGAATGAGATGAAGTAACAGTTGGCGTTTTGATACTCCCACAAGCTGTCATGCCAAGCATTACAGAAAAAATAAGTGATTTTAAGAATATAAATTTGTGTTCATGCATAATTTTTTGTAACCGTTCTGCCCTCTCCCCTGCCCCTCTCCCAAATGGCGAGGGGAATTATAGACCTGACAGGTTTTCAAAACCTGTCAGGTCTAACCTAGAGACATTTTGCCTTATTTCATTTTTATTGTCAACTATGGGATAAGAAGTAGGCTGAATATCAATTTCTCTAAAAAAGAACCACATTTGCCTTAATAATATTTCCTGCTAAAATAGCAACTATAATTAAATGAGGAAACAGAAGAAGAAACATGAAATCGTCTGGCTCCCGTAATTTCATTCGGGTTATCATAGTATTTATTGTTATTGCAGGTTTGGCAGGTGGTGTTTATTATTATGACACTTTACAAACTACACCCACACCAACTGTAACGCCTGAACCCGAACTTTCGCTGACACCTATGTCAACAGCTGAAACACCTAAATCTACCGTCATATCACCTGAAGTTACGACTGTGCCTGAAGTTATCACAGTAGAAACAACACCCTCTGTCATGGAAACTAACGTACCTGTTCAGCAGGCTACTGCTACGAAAATGCCAATTCCTTCACCTACAGGCGGTTTTATTATTTATAATATTTTGCCAGAACCAAATGCTGTTGGGAAGGTACAAGTAACTGAAATAGCCAGAACTTTAGACCAAAATTTGTATGCAGGTCAAGTAGATGGTATACTATCTCATGGAATTATACAGTTTGATTTATCTTTCATTCCTGATGATGCTGTAGTGGGTTCGGTAGAATTTCGTTTGCTGGGTTTAGAAGGGGAAGATTTAACGGAAGATGTTGCTTTTTCTGTCAGTATTCTCTCGGATGAAATCGGTCAGGATTGGCGAACCTATCCACCTGAACAAATCCACAATGCCGTGGTTGTGGATACGTTATTTCCGACCCTAAAAATGGATAATTTAAATCAAGGTGAAGTTAATCAATTTGTTTTCAATAAGGCTCAATTAAGCATTGTTCAACAACGTTTACGGACAAATTTTCTCACCTTAAGGATAAGTAGTCTAACCCCCAATTTAGCAGGCTGGTTTGCATGGGATAGCGGTTTTGAGTCAGCCACTCCAGGACAGGGACCACGACTACGACTCGGTGTAATTCGTCCAACGGGATCACTAGCAGGGGCTCCAACACCGACGGGTACAACAGTACCAACCTATGTAGTAGTTACAAGCATACCTACCCCTGAAAACATTTTAACGGCAGCTGCAATTGCAGCCACTTTAACCACTGAAGCGACTCAAACAGGAACTGCTACACCATTACCACCAAATTTTGTCACGCCGATAGCAGTTACTGATACGCCTGTACCCGAAAATGTTGCTACGGCTATTTTTCAAAAATTGGAAGAGACAGCGGCTATCATTGCCTTTGGAACACCAACTCTAACGCCAATCAACATAGCAAAAGCGACTGGAACTCCAACCGAGACGACAACACCACTGTTTATTTTTCTCGTTGACGAGTTGCCGCCATGGACTGCAACACCAACCGTTACGCCGTATCCATCCGTACCTGCTAGTCTTATTGGTAAAATCGCCTTTAAATCAGACCGTACTGGTGAGGAACAAACTTACATTATCAATCCTGATGGAACAGGGATTGCCTTGCTGACATCAAGTTGGCCTTATGAAGTTGCCGAGAAGGCTGATTCCTATTCGATAGATGGGCGTTTTCGAACATTTAACAGGGATGTTATTCGCTATAGAGCTGTTGAAACAAAATTACAAGACGGTACAATTAATGTTGGTTTTGAGCGAAATGACGCTCCAGCAATTATGTGGTATGATGCTCATTACTGGGTTGAGGGACAAGTTACTTATTTTGCCGAAGGTATTGCTTACCAAAGTGTTTGGTCGCCAACTCAGGAACAGATTACTTTTGTTTCTAATGAAACAGGGAATGATGAAATCTACCGAGTTGATAAAAACGGTTTAAATCTGTTACAATTGACCAAAGATGAATATCATTGGTGGGATAAACATCCATCATGGTCACCCGATGGAGAACAAATTGTTTTTTGGTCTAACCGTACTGGCATACAGCAACTATGGGTAATGGATAAAGATGGTGGAAGTTTATATAGTTTGAGTAGAGCAGAGTTTAATGATTGGGACCCTGTTTGGATTAAGTATCCAAATGTACCAATGTATTCGGAGACACCTGACCCACAGCATGATAAACCTGTTCCGACTGGTATACCAACGAGTACACATGTTCCAACATCAACACCGCCCGAACGGTAATATTGTCAGTAGACCATAATAGTTGGGGCGTATGGCCATACGCCCCAACCCATGACCTCTCGCCCTCTGGAGAGAGGTCATGAGAGAGGGCTAATTAAACAAAAAAAGGAGTGACATGATTATCAGTCGCACGCCGTTGCGAGTTAGTTTTGCAGGTGGGGGAAGTGATTTGCCCGCCTTTTATCAAAAAGAACAAGGAGCAGTAGTTAGCACTGCTATTGATAAATATATCTATATCACCGTGAACAAAAAGTTCAATCATCAAGTTCGAGCTAGTTATGCGATAACAGAAATTGTAGATAATGCTGACCTGCTTAAACATGAGTTGATTCGCGAATCATTACAACTAATTGGTACTAAACAGGGGATTGAAATTACGTCAATCTCCGATATTCCATCTACGGGAACAGGTTTAGGTTCATCTAGTAGCTACACTGTTGGTCTATTAAATGCTTTGTATGCTTACAAAGGTAAGATGGCAGGAGCTGAACGTCTAGCCAGTGAGGCATGTTATGTTGAGATTGAACAATGTGGTAAACCAATTGGTAAACAAGACCAATACATCGCCGCTTATGGTGGCTTGCAATACATTCGGTTTAATCGTGATGGCACTGTTTTTACTGACCCTGTTATTTGTGAGCCAAATACGCGGCGGCGTTTGCAAGAAGGATTGCTTTTGTTGTATACTGGGCTGACACGTAGTGCCGATGCTATCCTGATAGAACAATCAAGAGAAACAAAGACAAAAGTAGAAAAACAAGCTGTACTGCGTGAAATGGTGGGACTTGCTCATCAATTGTATGATGCTTTGTGTCTAAATGATACTGATGCTTTTGGAGAAATTTTGCATGACGGTTGGATGAAAAAACGACAACTTACTGCAAAAATCAGTACCCCACTGATTGATGATTGGTATGAACGGGCACGACAAGCAGGTGCAATTGGGGGTAAAATTTTGGGTGCGGGTGGTGGAGGTTTTTTGCTTCTCTATGCACATCCGCAACGCCATGTTGATATCTGTCGAGCATTGCCCGAATTAAAACCTGTTTCCTTTAAATTCTGCCCGCAAGGGAGTAAAATTATTTATGTTGAAGAACATGGCTATAATTTATATTAGGAATTATGGATTAGGGATTAGGATGTAGGAGTGACAAACTTGGAGCATCAAAGCTGGAGCGAAAAAGCCTGCTTTTTCATGTCAAAGCAAGCTTTGACGCTCCAAATACTATAAGGAGTGTAACTAATGGTTTCTTTAAGTGAGATATTAAAATATATTAAACGTTTTTTGCGATGGTGGTGGTTAATAGTATTGTGTGTGACCATGGCAGTAGCAGGCACGTATTTGTATACCAAACGGCAACCTGTTATTTATGCCGCCGCTTCAAGCGTCATGATTGGACCAGACCTAATCGAAGACCCAAACCCCGACTTGAGACAAATCCCAACTATTATCTCGCTTGCAGAAAACTACGCCAATATGGCAAAGCGTACTAAAATCGCGGAGGCTGTCGTCAAAAAATTGGACTTAGAAATGACTGCTGGTCAGTTGCAAGCTATGATTAATGCTCAAGTTATTCATAGTGCCCAATTGGTGCAAATTATCATCTTTGATGAACATCCAAAGCGAGCAAAAGTGTTAGCGGATGCTGTGGCTGAAGAATTGGTCGCTCAAAGTCCGAGTGGGTTGGCAGAAGCAAGAGAACAAGAAATTTTTATTCAAGACCAATTAGATTATCTCAAAGCAAAAATCAACGAACTTAAAGAAGAATTGGCTATCCAACAAGCTCGGCTCGAAACTGAAAGTACAGCTACTGGCTTAGAAGATGCTCGTAAACAGATAACCTTTTTGCAGGGTGAATTATTGAAATATCAAAACACATTCATCGAATTTGTGAAGGAAAGTCAGGATACATCGCTCAACCGTGTTCAAGTTTTCGAGTATGCTTCAGTCCCAACGACACCCATCGAGCCAAGCATGAGCAAAAACCTTGTTATCGGAACTGTTGTCAGTGGTTTATTAGCATTAGTAGCTATCGTCTTACTTGAGTTTTTTGATGTCACTTTAATTTGGGAACGCGGCGAATCCGAATCGATGTGGGGTTTACCTGTTTTGGGAGCGATGGGTAAAATCCCTGTGGATAAGAAAAAACTGCTTGCTCAAGATAAATTGTGGGCACCTGAAATCGATGCCTTGCGGAATATTTACGGAAACATCCTCCTGACTGCCATAGGACGGGAAATAAAAACGCTCCTTGTAACCAGTCCCTCGCAGGAAGAGGGCAAAAGTTTTCTAGCGGCTAATCTGGCAGCTACAGTTGCTACGCCAAATGTCACGTCTGCTATTACGGAAATGACAGGTGCAAAAGTGATATTGATTGATGCCAACTTACGTAATCCCGCTCTGCATGAAATATTCGACATGCCAAATTTGATGGGGCTAACTGATATTTTAACTCAATCCGATGATGCCGCTGAAATGATGCTTCATCAAGCCTTGCGTCCCACGAGTATCAACAACTTACTGCTGCTGACGGCGGGACGAACTCAGCTTAATCCTGCCAGCCTGCTCAACACATTAAAATTCCCGAAGTTGATTGAATACTTGAAAGAGCAAGCGGATTTTATTGTCGTTGACAGTGCCCCTATCCTCGAGGCGGTGGAAACTAAAGCCATGGTCACCGCCACAGATGGTACATTTTTGGTTATCGTGGACGGACGCACACGAAGTCGGAAAGCTCAAAAAGCTCTCGAATATTTTCAAGGGACTCACTCTGAAAATCTTCTTGGATTTGTCTTCAACCGAGTGTCTCTTCCTGATTATCAAGCTACTTATGCTTACAAACTTAAATTGCGTGAACTTGAAACACCTGATATTCAACAGACAGCATTGGGCAAATTATGGCCATTCCAAGAGGCTGTTCCTAGCAATTCAAACTTACTCACCATGCGAGAAGTCGCGGAGCGATTGGGAATTAAATCTGACTTGGCAAAAAGATGGTGTCAAGAAGGACGCATTAAAGCTGTCAAGAAAGGGCGTAACTGGTTTGTCAAGATGGGCGACTTGGACGAATTTGTTGGCATGTATGAATATCGGGACTTCACCGATACCAGCGAATTGCTAAAAACCTTAGTCAATGTCGACAAAAAGCGGTCAACTTCCACCAATGGCAAACAAAGAGATGAAATCGAAATCGATTTTGAAAGTGACGATATCAATATTGATGACCTTGTCATCAGATAGTTTTAATGCTGGAGTGACATGTCAAACCAAGGTTTGATGCTCCATCATGGAGGTATTCTTGAATATTTTACACAGAATAGGAAACCGTTTAACACGTAAGCCTAAATTTAATTATCTCATCATCGTTGCTCGAGAACTGGATGCTACTTTGCCCATGCATGAAGCAAAAATTCCATTTAGTTTTGAGACCTTGCCTTCGGATGCAAGCGAAATCGAACAACGCTTAACACACATCCCGCCGCATCATCGAAACGATATTCATGATAGAGTGGCACGTGGAGACCGTTGCACCATAGCCGTTTATAAGGGACAAATCATTTTTGTCGGTTGGATGGGAATGGAGGTCTGTTACTCGTATTGGTTAGATAGATATTACAAATTGGCTCCACATGAGTCGTATTCATACAGTGCCTATACAATTCCTGAATTTCGAGGGCAAGGTGTTCATCCAACCGCAACATATAAACGATTACAACTACTAAACGAATGGGGATGTACCATAGCTTACGCCTTCATAGACCCACACAATAAGGCTGCTTTGCGGATGCCTAAAAAACTTGGCTACACAACCATCGGCAAAACTGGATTCATCGAAGTCTTTGGCATACGTTTTTATTTTCATAATGATAAAGGGGTTTTTGAAGCACTAGATAAACATCACTACTTCCGCCGAGCTTAAGCCTGTTTAGTGACCCGATTTTAATTTTCAACATTAATTTTTTCTAATATAAGCGTTTTTTTATGATACATTGATGATTTATTGATAAGATGCGTGTAGCAAAATCTTTATAACTAGAAAAGGAATTAATGAAATAATGTACCTCCAAATAAATCACAAACTCGACGTATTGGGTCACACCTTACACGATGCTCAACAACTGCTCATTGATAGTGATAGCTTGCATGACATTAGTGAGACAATCACCCAATATCTCCACAACTCTGAACATATCGTGAACCAATTGAAAAGTGCAATGAGTAACGGTCACAATGGTAACTCCAAAGAAAATAATCCACTAGCATCCTTAAGCCCAAGAGAGTCCATCGTCCTACGGCTGATAATGGATGGGATGTCCACCAATGATATTTGTGGGAAACTTAAGATTGCACCAAGCACAATTTATACCTATCGAAACCGTATCATGAAAAAGCTGGGTACTAAAACAGTTCCTGATATGGTAAAACTTGTCCTCCAATATCGACCGTACTAAGAACACGCAAGCCATGTGAACTTTAATATCATCATAAAAATTGACCCTATAGCATCACCTGTTTGGTCGGAATAATTGTCTTCTACAGATTTCACTGTATACTCATTATCCATGATAGATTTCAAAAGTTTTTCTAATAAGACAGGTGTTCTTGCTCACATGGTGTCGCACATGATTAATCCTGTTGTGTCAGGTTTTTTAGCAGCTGGGATATTTGCCTTTCAACTAACCACAGACCCATTTTCAACATTCAAGTGGCTTGGGCTAACGTTTGCTATCACTTCAATACCAACAATCGGATATGTGTTATACTTGGTAGAAACAGGTCATTTGAGGGATTTTCACATGCCCGATAGAGCCGACAGGATAAAACCACTATTCATCATTTCATGCTGGATAGTTATTAGCACCGCAATGTTAATATGGATACAGGCTCCGCCAATTATTATTTTGGTGCTAGTTGTTGCCACTGTACAAGTCATACTATTAAGTATTATTACAATGGTTTGGAAGATTAGCTTTCATAGTGCCATAATTATGACAGCAGCCGTAGTCAGCATATTACTTAAAAGTAATTCTGCTTGGTTCATTTCAGGATTGGTGCCATTGGTAGGCTGGTCACGAGTACTTTTAAGACGACATACTATTTCTCAAGTAATAGGAGGATATCTCGCTGGCATGTGTGTCGCAAGTTTAGCCTTGTATGGTATCGGTTTATACTTAACTCAATAGTGAACGATATGCAAAAACCAACAAACACACGTGACATACGCCGTCAAAATGATAAACAACTTGCTATCATGGTGATGGTCGTACTTTTTGTACTTGGCACAGGATTAATTGGTCTGATTTGGGGCTGGGCTTCTGCCATTGGTGGGGCGTTGTGCCTGATGAGCGGAGTGATTTTAATTGGCGGCTTATGGCTTCTACTTAGTTTTATTGAGCGATTGGTGGAAGATTAAAATCCATGGCTAGCTCACTTAGTTGACATTATTTTCAACATGGTGTAGTATATTCGGACTGATAATTATTGAAATTAAGGAGTAAGGTAACAATGTCCGAAAAAGAAAACAATAAAGATGTAGGTCAGGTTTCTATGCCTGACAACAAAGAACAAGATGAAAGGTCAATGCTCACTCCGAAAGAAAAGGTTTCGGAAACACGACATACTGTTGTGATTGATGACCAAGAAATTTCGTACACGGCAATTGCAGGTACAATTATTTTAAAAGAGCCTGACAAAGAAAAAGGCGAAAAGCCAAAAGGCACCATATTTTTCATTGCCTATACCATGAATGATGTAGAGGATATTGGCAAACGTCCTCTTACTTTCTCATTCAATGGTGGACCAGGTTCGTCTTCAGTTTGGCTTCATTTGGGATTATTGGGTCCTCGTCGTGTTTTGTTAGATGATGAAGGGAACGCCCCACCTCCCCCTCATCAATTAGTCAATAACGAATATTCCATTTTCAATAAAACTGATTTGGTATTCATTGACCCAATTGGAACTGGGTTCAGTCGAGCTGTCCCTGGTGAAGATGAAAAACAATTCTATAATTTTAAAAAAGATATTGAGACCGCGGGGGAGTTTATTCGACGATATGTCACCCGCTATAAACGTTGGTCTTCCCCCAAATTTTTAGCAGGTGAAAGTTATGGAGCAGTACGAGGAGCAGGTTTGACAGGTTTCCTTCAAGACCGTTATGGCATGTATTTTAATGGAATCATGTTTCTTTCATCGGTACTGAATTTTCAAACAATTTTATTTGAGCATGGCAATGACCTGCCGTATATTCTTTTCCTTCCTGCTTATACAGCTGCCGCATGGTATCACAAACAACTTTCAGCCGAATTGCAAAAAGACTTACGTGAGACTGTCAAGGAAGTGAAAGAATTTGCCTTGACAGAATACACAGTGGCGTTGATGAAAGGCTCTACCATTTCTGATGATGAACGACAAACCATCATCCACAAATTGGCAAAATATACAGGACTTAGCGAAACATACATTGAGCAAACAAATTTGCGGATTGAGATATTTCGTTTTACTAAAGAATTGTTGCGTCATGAACGACGCACCATTGGGCGGCTTGATAGCAGAATGAAAGGAATCGACCGTGATGCTGCTGGACAACATTTTGAATATGACCCTGCTATCACTGTTCTTCAAGGATGTTATACAGCCGCATTGTATGATTATCTGGGACGCGAACTCAAGTTCGATAGCGATTTGATATATGAAACATTAAACATTGATGTGTTTAATTCCTGGCGTTATCAACAACATGAAAATAGATTTGCGGAGGTAAGCGAAACTCTGCGTCATGCAATGACAAAAAATCCATACCTTAAGGTCTTTATTGCCTGTGGCTACTATGACATGGGAACACCAGCATTAGCCGCAGAATATGGCTTTAACCATCTTGGTATTGACCCAAGTTTGCAAAAAAATATTTCAATGGCACATTACGAAGCTGGTCACATGATGTATATTCATCGTCCATCACTAATCGAAATGAAAAAGGATTTGGATGAATTTATTGAGTCGGCAACTCATGTATCACATGCATCTTGCCTATGAGTTTACAATTCTCTATTTTGTTAATATCTTTTTGGTGTGATTGAACCATTTATTAATTTACAATCTATGTTTTATGTGTTAATACATATATGGATGAGATGAAAACAAAACCAAGTTTCATGCTTGCGGGCATTGGAAATCAAATTAACTGCTTTACCTGATGAACAAACTCATTCACTACCTGAAAATAAATATGGAAGCGAAATTGTTGTCAGACCTGATACAATTGTTTATTTAGCATTGAGTATCGCAAGTACTTATCAGTCTGAACGAAATACATTACTGAGTATTATGGGACCTGTTTGTTCAACTATTCAAGATTGGGAAAATCCTAAAGAAGTTCAGTCTCTTATTTTAGATATGATAAGTATAATTGATGGCATTTTGCTTGATAAACTAGATAAACAAAAACCATTACTTTTGCAACCTATATGGAAAACAATTGGTAAGTCAAGTGTTTTGGATATTAATTGTTTAGATATATTCGTTTGGAGTGATTTTGCTTTCACTCGTTTATTTATTGATGCATCACTAAGCAAATCTACATACAAAATTACTCGTTTATCTCGTACAGTTATATGGCTTATCAAAATGTTATTTGATTTTGCTAAAAATGGTCGTTTTAACCCTAAACAAACAATTGATAAACTAACCTACAACACAAGAAATGATAAGGCATTTGCACTTGGTGGCAAAAGTACACACCAATACATGGTTTGTTCAGAGTTAGTTAAACCCAGATTAACAAAACATATTTTCAAAAATATCATTTTAGGAGGGGGGCAGAATTTTTTAAGTCCTGAGCGAAGGTTAGATGCCGTCATACTAAGCACTTCTGGTCTATTTGAAAAAGAGCGGGAATAATATTGTGAAAGTTATAGATTTATTTGCAGGTTGCGGTGGTATGTCTCTTGGCTTTATGAACGCAGGTTGTGAGCTATGTGCGTCTTACGACAACTGGCAAGCAGCTATCAATGTCCACAAAAAAAATTTTAGCCACCCTATATTCAAAGTAGATTTATATCATGGCTTAGAAAATATCTCTACTTTTCAAAAACACGAACCCGATATTATTATTGGTGGACCTCCATGTCAAGATTTTTCTTCTGCTGGCAAAAGAAATGAGTCATTAGGTAGAGCAAACCTTACAATTATATTTGCTCAAATTGTGTGTCAAGTAAAACCTACTTGGTTTGTTATGGAAAATGTACCAAGAATTGTAAAAACAAAAACATACCTGAAGACATGGCAAATATTTCAAAATGCTAACTACCAACTGGTTGAAATTTTTTTAGATGCAAGTTTTTGTGGTGTGCCTCAAAAACGTAAACGTTTATTCTTAATTGGAAAGTTAAATCAAGATATAGGTAGATTGAATTATCTTTTAGAGAAAAATTTGACTAAGCATCCTATGAGTGTTCGGGAGTATCTCGGTGATAGTATTTCTGTAAATCATTACTATCGACATCCCCGTAGTTATAAAAGGCGTGGTATTTTTAGCATTGACGAACCTAGCCCTACTATCAGAGGGGTTAACCGCCCATTACCATGTGGATATCCAGGTCATCAAGGGGATACTGCTCCTGTATCAGAAAAAATTCGTGCATTGACAACCAAAGAACGTAGCCTTATCCAAACATTTCCTCCCTACTTTATTTGGGAAGGAACAAAATCCAACTTGGAACAAATGATAGGAAATGCTGTACCAGTAAAATTAGCGGAGCATGTTGCAAAGGCTATTCTTGATTATGCCGATAAGGAGTATCAACAGATATATTATAGTCAAGCAAACTTGTTTTCACAATAATGGTATTAATATTTTTGATTTAACAGGACATCCCGTTAAGAAAATAAATTTATTAACATGACTTTTCTCAACCCTGTTTCATTTTTTTTACTGGCACTCATTCCGCCGATTATTGCCTTATATCTGCTCAAATTACGCCGCCGAGAACATTACGTTTCTAGTACATATCTATGGCGGCGGTTTGTGCGTGATGTTGAGGCAAATGCCCCATGGCAACGATTAAAGCGAAATTTGCTGTTATTGTTGCAGATTATTTTTATGTTAATTTTGATATTTGCCTTAAGCCGTCCCGTGACAGAAACAGTGAGTATAGCCAGTCAGATGATAGTTATTGTTCTTGATACTTCGGCTAGCATGACCGCTATTGAAAGTCGGGGCATTTTGCCAAACGCTATTGAGAGTAAGGGCGTTTGGCCAAACGCCCCTACAACACGACTTGACATGGCAAAAAAAATGGCTGGCTCACTCATTACCAATCTGCCTTATGATGCTCAAGTAACGGTTATTACTGCTAGTGGGGGGCATGTTGACCTGCTAGTTTCAGCCAGTCGAGACCGCCATCAAACCCTTGCTCTTTTAGATAGTGTACAAGGCACCCCATTCAATAGCGACTTAATTCCCGCCTTAACTTTAGCCGAAGCGATTACTGCTCGTGAGCCATACTCGGAGATTGTGCTTTTATCGGATGGAGTTATCCAACTTCCAGCACATCCGCCGCCCATGCGATTTATTCCCGTCGGAAAACAGGGAAGCAATCAACAGATAAGTGCATTATCTGCCACCATGTTGGAAAATGGTCAAGCCATGCTATTAGTTCAAATCCGAAATTTTGATGCCCAACCTGTCCAACGCCGTTTGACGGTTAATGTTGACGGAAACTTATTTCATGCTGTTGACATGGAACTACCTCCGAATGGATTTCATGCCGTCGGGAATAATCATAATTCGTTGTTAATTCCAGTTCATGCTAAAATTGTGACCGTGCAGTTAATGCCCAATCAAGTTGACATGTTTCCTGTTGATGATAATGCATGGCTGGTTATTCGTCCTACTGAAACAGTCAATATTGCCTTAGTACCACAAGGTAATTTTTTTCTACGGACGGCTTTGAATTTGCTTGATGTTTCTTTTGAGCAGATGGAAACTACTTCTGAAAATAAGGCTACACTGCACATTTTTGACTCGTATATACCTGATGAACTTCCAACGGGCAATATTTTGTTTATTGCTCCACCTGCTTCAATTCCATCATTATTTGAGGTTACAGGACAGGTGTTGAATCCTAGTTCAACCGATTTCATTGCTGATTCTCCTTTATTGGCTCATGTCAATTTACGAAACATACGCATACTGACTACTACAAAAATTAGCGGGGCAAATTGGGCAAAAACTATTATAGGTTATTATGATGAGGATGAAGTTATCCCGTTATTACTAGCGGGAGAAATTGAAGGTCAACGGATGGCGATTGTGGCATTTGACCTAAACAATAGTGATTTGCCTTTACGTCCTGCTTTTCCAATTCTCATGGCTAATCTAATAAACTACCTATCACCTACGGGGGCTAATATCATGCCTAGTGAACTTATGATAAATTCCGCTCATACCTTTTCAGTATCTCCTGATATTACCACCTTGAATCTGGTTCTGCCCGATGGTCAAAATACGTCATTTGCTGTTGAAGCAGGCAGTGCCACATTATCTCAACTTGACCAACTCGGCATTTATCAACTAGAATTTGAGACAACAGGGTTCGGAAAAAAATCGCTGAACCCTGTCAATTTTGCCGTTAATTTCTTCGACCCTGTCGAATCAAATCTCACTCCTAAACCAGATTTGCCTTTCATCAAACGTGATATCATAGAAACATCTACAGTTACATTACCTCCTGCTTATCATGAATGGTGGCGACCGTTAGCGATGATGGCATTGGGATTGTTGGTATTAGAATGGTTGGTTTACCAACGAAATAGAATTTTAAGATGGATTGAATTAATCAAAGTGAGGATATGAAAATGAAGACATGGAAAAATATCATAAACACTTTTGTTAAAGTCGAAACAAAATTCGATAGTTTAAGGAGACTCTTAAGTCTTCGTCTAAAGCTGAATGACCCTATTCAAATCACGCCCTATTTGGGATATGGGACAACTAAGCATCTTTATTTAAAGGGGCGTGTCCTCGAAAATGAAAATATCGAACCACCCTCAACCGATGATACGATACTAGATAATATCATCAATATTTATAAACGATTAGAGAGTGATGAAGTTGTGGGGGCTAGATTGAAGGCTCGCTTTAGGGGGCTAGAAGAAGAGACGGTGACAGATAATGAAGGGTTCTTTGAAGTACATTTTGACATGCCATCCCCACTTGAAGATGAGGCGTTTTGGTATGATGTCGAATTAGAATTGATTGAACCAAGCCTCAGTAAGGAAGAGAAGATAAGCTGTAAAGGATGGGTGATGGTACCATCTCATACAGCTCAATTTGGGGTCATCAGTGATATCGATGATACGGTCATCAAAACTGAAGCAACAAATTTACTCGCCATGGCAAAAAACACATTACTACATAACGCCCACACCCGCCTCCCTTTTGATGGAGTGCCTGCCTTTTATAAGGCATTGAAGCACGGGACTCATGCAACAGCCTTTAATCCAATCTTCTACGTGTCAAGCAGTCCATGGAACTTATATGACCTGTTCATAGATATGTTCGAATTTCATCATATCCCATTGGGACCGCTTCTGTTACAAGATTATGGACTAGACGAGAATACGATGTTCATCAAAGAACATCATATTCATAAACTTGAGCAAATAAAAAAGGTTCTACAGATTTATCCAAAGTTACCCTTTATTTTGATTGGTGACAGTGGTCAAAAAGACCCTGAAATATATGAAGAGGTAGTGCGTACATATCCAAATCAAATCAAGGCAATTTATATTCGAGATGTCAGTTCTGAAAGGCGTGATAAAGAAGTTGAGCGGATAGCGGAGAGAGTCAAAAAACTTGATGTTGACATGCTACTTGTGTGGAACACTTTCGTAGCTGCCGAGCATGCCATAAAACATCGGCTTATCCCCGCCGAAAAACTAGCTCATATCGGGGCAAATCTAGTCGATAAGGTATGATGACTTTACTATTGTAGTGGTGCAAGTTTAGATGGTGGTTAAACCTGAATTAAACCATGCCCCAAACTTGCTTAATCAACAACAAAATGTTAAAATGATAATCAGTTACAATATTTTATTTTTTGACGAGGAAACTTAACTAAATGAATAGATTACAAAAATTTTTATGTCCACGTAAAATTGCCCTGATAGGTGCTTCGCGAAAAAAAGAGGCATTGGGGGGCATGTTTTTAAATGCAGTCCAACGGATGAACTATCCAGGTGAAATAATTCCCGTCAATCCAAAAGCCACTGAAATTAACGGGTTGGCATGCACAAATTCAATCACCGAATTGCCATCCGATTTAGATTTGGCAGTGATTATGTTACCTTATCGACTGGTTTTATCCACAGTGGAGGAACTGGCAGAAAGAGGTATAGAAAATATTTTAATTGTAAGTGCGGGCTTTAAAGAAGTTGGTGGGGATGGAATTGTGCGTGAAAACCAACTGAAGGCTCTCATCGAAAAATATAACCTAAACGTCGTCGGTCCGAATTGCATGGGATTTGTCAACACAGACCCTGCGGTTAGGCTCAATGCCTCATTTTCACCCCTAGACCCAAAACCAGGACATGTCGCATTTATCTCACAAAGTGGTGCTTTAGGAGTTAGTTTGATGGAGCTATCGATGGAAACTCAACTAGAATTTTCAATCTTTGGTAGCACAGGAAACAAAGTGGATATCGATGAAGTAGATTTTCTCGAATTTTTATTGGACGATAAAAACACTCACAGCGTCATGCTTTATCATGAAAGCCTTAATCGTGCTCAAGAATTGAGGCGAGTGTGTCAACGCATGATATTAAAAAAACCAATTATCGCCATCAAGGCTGGACGCGGAAAAAAAGCTCAAGAAGCCGCATCATCACACACAGGGGCATTGGCAAGTCCCGATGTCGTAGTAGATGCTTTTCTGCGACAATGTGGGGTTATCCGTTGTGAGACTCTCGAAGACATGTTCGATTTAGCTCGAGGAATGGCAGTCTTAAAACCGCCGAAAGGAAATCGAGTAGCAATCATCACAAATGCTGGTGGTCCTGCCATCTTAGCTACAGATGTACTCGAGGAACGCGGAATGGAAGTGCCGAATTTATCAGCAAGAACACAACAAAAGTTACGTGAGTTTCTGCACCAAGAAGCCTCCGTGCTTAATCCAATCGATATGATAGCTTCGGCAACACATGAGACATATCGTCAGACATTTGAAATAGTTGCTCAAGATAAAAATGTAGATGCCATCCTGCTAATTATGGTCAAATCACCATTCGACATAACCCCAGGTTACATAATCGAAACCCTAGCCGATGCGATTAAACAAGCTAAGAAACCTGTCATAGCTGTAGTCTTGGCACAATATGATAAAGAAGCAGGTATTTCTAAATTTTGGGAATTGAATGTACCAGTATTTCGCTATCCCGAATCGGCGGCGAGAGTGCTGGGAGGTTTAAACGAATATCGCCTAAATCGGCAAACATTCCGAGAAGAACCTCATCTTGAAATTCCAATCTCGACCTTGCCCGCCAGCGAAACTTTACAAAGAAAACAAGTTGCCTTGCAACAGGTGTTTGATTACTTGGAAGAATATAATATTCCACTGGCACCTTATTTGATTAGTGACAACCTTGACGATATTATAAGTTTTACTCAAATGCATGACGCGGCAATAGTTCTCAAAATTGCTAATGGGGATGTGATACATAAAAGTGACCTTAGCTTGGTCAAGATAAATTTGAAGGATGAAGCAGATGTCCGCAAGGCATTCGACGACATTGTTCAAACCAGCCCTGAATTTTTACCTGAGGGCATCAAGCCAATTATCTTGGTTCAACCGATGATTGAAGGTTTTCCTGAACTGGTTATCGGAGCAAAACGTGATGAGAATTTTGGTGTCATATTAATGTTCGGTTTAGGAGGAGTTTTTGTAGAAGCATTGCAAGATGTAATCTTTCGTTTCGCACCCATTAATCGGCACATGGCAATGCGGATGATAGATGAAATTAAAAGTCATCGATTATTGAAGGGATTTCGTCATCATTCTCCAGTGGATTTGGACCAAATCGCTATTATCATCACAAAAGTTGGGCAACTGATGATACATCATCCTGAAATTCAAGAGATGGATATTAACCCAATTATATGGTCGCCTCAAGATAATCATCCCTTCGTGGTGGATGCTCGCATGACTATTTTAGATTAGCGTTTTGACATGTCAAAGCACTATGAGCGAAAAAGCTTGCTTTTTCATGTCAAAGCAAACTTTGACTCTCCTAGTGTTTTTTCGCTCCAACTATGTGGATAGATGTGTTTCCATAAAATTTAACGTCTTTTTCCAAAAGTCAACTGCGGCGGTCGCATTCGATTCGGGGTTACCACCAACTACAAGACAACTCTTACTGGGATTTTTATAATAATTACTCATCGAGCTTGGCAAATAAGGATAACTAAACATGTGCCCTGCATCCCGATAAATTTCATAGTGATAGGTGTAATCAAACCGATGTGCCCTTAAACGATTAATAATTCGGTCACAATGAAATTTTGCAGGGAATGTTTGGTCATCATCGCCGCATGCCATGAAGATAGGACAAGTAATATTTTCCACTCGGATAGCTAATTTATCCAACGCCACTTGATTATCATTACCACGAGCGTAAAATTTACGCATTGGCGGAATTAGTCCCAAAAATAACGATGTAGCAAGAAAAATCTTATCACCTAACCACATGCTAAGCGGCATGTATGGCAATGGTTCATCTTCATATAGCCATGGCGGATGGTTAGGTTGTTTTCTCTTGAAGCCCGTGAGCGGCACACTACTCGGAGCCTGAACAATTACACCATCAACAATATCGGGAAACAATGAAGCGGTAAGCAATACTGCCTCAGCTCCTTTGGATGTGCCAAATAAAGCTACCTTCTTACATTTACCGTCATCTCGCATCCACTTAATTGCCTTTTTGAAATATTCCAGTGGCATATTATTCAAGTGGTCAGGCAATTCGTTATATTGCCTACTAAAATATTTCACAGCAAAGGAGGCAATTCCACGTGAAGCGAGCAGTGCTGCTTCATGATGAAGAGGCACACCATCAGCACCATGCAAAAGTAACATCCCTGGATAAGGTCCTTCTCCTGCGGGTTTATAATACCAGCCCACCAATCCTGCCCGTCGTATCTCCTTGACCGTTACATCAGGAGCAATAAAATTGCGTTGCAGTTCTAGGACGGCTACAGATTTGCTATCTACTTTCGCCGTGATAACCATTTTAACAGGGACATCCAATTTTAATTTTATAAAATGGGAATAGTTATTTTTGGCAAATGCATCCAAATTGGTAATATTTTGAGGAAACATTGACCAAAAAAGTCCCATCGCATCAACACAATTATAACTTCCTAACATGGGGGCTTGATTACCCAAATCAACTTTGCCATGCTTGTCAGTCTTAAATGTTGCCATCGATTTCCATACCGTGTAAGCTTCATCGGTCATCTCTGCTCGAAGTACCACCGTTTGATATGGTTCTAGCCCGCTAAGTTGAATTTCGATTTTTTCATCAATCAAAGCTTCTGTGACATTACTTTCGATAATGGGACGACCATCATTGGAGATGGATTGATGCGATTTTTGTTGGGTCATTAGTTTTCCTTTATGATTCAGACCTGACAGGTTTCCAAAACCTGTCAGGTCTAGGAGGTGCGTGATTAGAAATCACGCTACGAATCCAAACCTACGGTTATTTTGCTGAAATAGGCGGATGCCGATTTGCCCAAGGACGTGCTGACTCAAGTTGAGCTGCCAGTCGGAAAAGACTCGCTTCATCACCATAACTGCCAATAAATTGTTAATGGATTGTCAGCAGGAGCATCAAATGTACCAAGTTTCACTGGAGGTTCTGCTAAAGTTGGCATAATACACATGTCATATTCAGCAAAAGAAGCTACGATTTGACGAGAAATCAATTGCAAAAATTGAATAGCCATCATATAATTAGTAGCAGTGTAATCCTTACCAAACTCGTATAATGTCCAAGTGAGCGTTTCAAAATCTTCTTCTACAAGGTACTGCCCTGTCAATTGGGTAATCGATTCTAAGGCAGTTGCCACCCCTGATGTCCAAACAACTGTAAACATCTGCGAAAGTAAATCAGTGTTGAAAGTAGGCTCTATTTCCTCAACATGATGCCCTAGCTCACTACACAATTGGGCGGAATCTTCAACTGCTTTTAAACAATCGGGTTGGATATTAAAACCTGTTTGTGGGTCAAGGATAAAGGCAATCCGTAACTTTCCAGGATTTTCACCTACTTCTTGTAAAAATGGACGAGAGTTAGGCGGGGCATAGTATGGGTCACCTGGCATGGGTCCTGAGGTAACATCCAACAATGCGGCACTATCTCGAACTGAACGGGTAATGGCATGTTCAACAACAAGCCCACCCATAATGTCACCACGCGGGGCTAAACTATTGCGTCCACGTGTCGGCTTCAGTCCGAACACACCACAACAGGAAGCAGGAATCCGAATAGAACCCCCTCCATCATTCCCATGTGCCATTGGGACAAGCCCACTTGCCACAGCCGCCGCCGAACCACCACTAGACCCACCAGCAGTGTACTCAACATTCCATGGGTTGCGAGTGGCTCCAAATGCCACAGGCTCTGTACTGGGCAATATACCAAATTCAGGGGTATTGGTTTTACCAAGTATAACCAACCCTGCTTTTTTGTAACGTTTTACAATTTCGCTATCATCATGGGGAATAAAATTCTTTAATGCCACTGACCCTGAAGACAACGGCACACCAGCATAAGTTGCGAGTAAATCTTTAAGAAGACATTTATCTTAGGATTAACATCCTCGATACGTTCAATCGCCGCCTCGACCAATTCAATCGGCTTAACTTCTTTGCTACGCACCAATTCAGCTTGAGCTGTTGCATCCATAAAGGCAAGATTGCTTAATGCGGTCATAAAAATTGCTCCTATGTATCTGTATCATAAGTTTTAGGGTAACCGTTCACCTCCCACCCCTAGCCCTCCCCCTTATGGAGAGTGGAATCGTACTCCCCTCTCCTTGTAGGGGAGTGGTCGGGGGTGGGGTCTACTAACGAGGGGAGTGAATAATTACGTTTTAGGCACTATAATTCATTTAATTTCACGCTCAGTTTACCACAATTTGAAAAATAGGAAAATTAAGTGACTTAATCAACGATATTACCATAATTATCTTACTGTTTTGCTTAAGTTGCACGTATCACAGTATAATCGAAAAGAAATTTAACCATGTATAAGGAGTAAAAAATTATGCATATGAGTAACAAGGAAAAAGCGTATTTAATTGGTGGGATAGTTGGAATGATACTCGGAGCAGGAACAGTTTGGCTATTGATGAATTTTCCTGAAGAGACCCCCAAAGACGAGTCCAAGCCTATCACTGGTGGAGACGTTCTTAATATCACTAAAACGGCTGCTTCGTTAATTCGTGGGCTTGATGATTTTAGGTATCGGCTCTAATTTTATCGGAGTGAGGAAGAAAACCCACCGAGCCTAACGGCATAGGTGGGTAGTTGACAAATTAACTATTGTAATCTCTTTCCAAAAGGAAAAAGCGAAATGGGGATGAGCTTGATATGTTGTTGAGCAAATGGGATGCCGATAATACTAATCCCAAGCAACACAGTCCAAAAGAGATGATTTAAAGCAAGTTCCCAACCAAAGAAAATTACCCACAACGCATTCAGTATCACCTCAATTAGCCCTCCTGCCGTCTCTTCCTCAACAACCTCTCTGCCAAAAGGTGACATAGTGGCAATTCCCAATTGGATAATGGGCACTCCTAATGGGATACCTACAATAGTTAAACACAGGAAGGCACCACCAACCATATAGCCAAGCCCAGCAAAAAAACCACCAAAAACTAACCAAATAATATTTCCAAGCGTACTCATACAAATCACTCCTTATCTTAAAAATGCAATTTTTTAGAAACTTGTTACAGTACGCACACCTAATAAAAAAGTTGTAATATAAAAAATAAATTCAAATTTGCTTTATTTCAAAAAAATGCTACAATGCCCATGATGAATTTTATGGGAAGGTGCCAGAGCGGTTTAATGGGGCGGTCTCGAAAACCGTTGTGGGCTTTTTAGTCCACCGTGGGTTCGAATCCCACCCTTCCCGTAGCAAATTTAGGAGAGGTGTCCGAGCGGCCGAAGGAGCACGACTGGAAATCGTGTAGGTGTCACAGCCTCGAGGGTTCGAATCCCTCTCTCTCCGCTTGATTTTGTTTGTAAGTGTGTTAGTATTCACAGGTCACCGGGCGGGTCCTGCGCGGCAAAGGATTGCGAACCTGGTCAGGGTCGAGAGACAGCAGCCATAAGCAGGTTCTTTTGGGTGACGTAGGGTTACCTGGCCGGTGACCTGTGGGTGTTAGCACATTTTGTTCTTTTATGGGAATTTTTCCACAGTACATGCGTTTTCACATAGCAAAATTTGGAAAATATCACTGGATAACTAAATTATTCGTTGTTTTAGTGCTTATCATATTCATACCAGCTATCTACATTTTAACAAGTACTCCCATTTTATTTACGATTAATGGGCAAATCTTCTTTGTTCGTGGGCATCAGTATCGGTTCAATCGGTGATAGAAAAAATAACATTACATCTCATCCCCCAAGATTATGTTTCTCTCCCCCTTGAATATGGCTTAAAACCGCATGACACCTTTGAAATTATGCTTGCTCGTCCAATTACGATTGATTTGCCCACAGAACCAGAACCATTTACAATTTTTACACAACATCAGACTCCACATGATATTTATCAAAGTTTAGAAATTGGAATCATACCTAACTCAATCAGGTACAGCATCATTTGTCAACAGTCAAGAAGTTTTCGGCACATGTATTACCTTATTTGGTGCATGCCGATTGCCAAATTTACGTTCTTTAGCTGTTCATCTAAAATTAAACTATGCTATTACTATACGATTTACCGACAGCAAGGAAACGTATACCTTTCGCAGTCATGATGCAACCGTCGAAGAAACTTTAGCAAGCCATGATATTTTTGTTTACGATGAAGATTTTATCCAAACTCGTACTTTATATGCTACCGTCGCCGAAGTGTTATCAATTTATGAAGCAAGATTTATATGCCAGATTATGGCATAGCAATTGCTGGAGATACAGGGGGATCAATTAAAGACAGACGGATTGATTTAGGTTTTAACGATGGGGAATTGGAATTTTGGTATGATGAGGTAGATGTATATATCTTAACTCCTGTTCCTCCTGAGGATGAGATTAATTATGTTTTACCTTAACATGTTTTTCCTAACTTAAACACAAATGCTATCTCCTTATCAGCTTCTCAAAAAATATAATATCCGTCCCAAAAAGAAATGGGGACAAAATTTTCTCGCCGATGCCAACCATGTGCAAAAAATTATTGATGTCGCAGATATTACATCTGATGATACCATTTTGGAAATTGGAGCAGGTTTGGGAACATTGACCATGCCCTTAACACACCATGCTAAAAACGTTCTTGCTCTTGAAGTAGACCCTATCATGGTCAATATCCTACAAAACGAATTGGCAAATATATCTAATTTTCATCTCATGCAGGCTGACATTCTGAAGGTTGAGCCAAGCAATTTGTTGCAAATCCTTATACCTGATTTTTCGGTTGCTGATGATTATATTGTCGTGGCAAATTTACCGTATTATATCACTTCTGCCATAATTCGCCGTTTGCAAGAGAGTAACCATCCTCCTAAAAAAATGGTTATCACGGTGCAGAAAGAAGTGGCTCAACGGATTACCGCTAGACCAAATGACATGAGCTTACTGGCTGTTAGTGTGCAGTTTTATGGAAAACCAACATTATGTCACACAATCCCTGCACAGGCATTCATCCCGCTCCCCAACGTTACTTCGGCTGTATTAGGCATTGAACGTCATGCAGTGTTACCGATTACGATTGAATCAAAATTATTCTTCCGTGTTGTCAAAGCAGGGTTTAGCCAAAAGCGAAAGCAATTGAAAAATACGCTTGCTGGCAGTTTTCATGTTTCCTCACATGAGATTGCCAATCGCATGCAATCTGTGGGAATTAGCCCAACCCGTCGACCTCAAACACTTTCTTTAGAAGAATGGGAAATCGTAACGAAATGTCTGATAGATTTTATATAGTTTTAACGGAAATTATTCACTCTTCTCATTAGTAAACCACAAACCCCACCCCATGTGAGGGTAAGGCTGTTTAATGCTAAAACAAAAACATGGCTTGTGATATTTATGGAGCGAAAAAGCTTGCTTTTTCATGTCAAAGCAAGCTTTGACCCTCCAATTTATCTTATCGCTGAAATGCGTAATTTCTGACAATATTCAACTTAACGAGGTTCAACTAGAAAACGAAGAGCTGTACGTTCTTGTGCCTCGATTATAACCTCAGTAAATGATGGAATACAGATAACATCAATTCCATCTTGGGATAAATATCCCATAGCAATGGCAGTAGCTTTAATAGCTTGATTAACGGCACCCGCACCGATAGCTTGCACTTCGGCACGTCCGATTTCTCGTACCACACCTGCTATTGCACCGGCGACTGATGTAGAACGTGATTTGGCAGAAACTTTAATGATGTCCATGAAGATAGTACCTCCTAAGTTCATTGAGTATGAAAACAATATATTAAGGCTCACTACCAACCTATTAGCTAGTAATTACACCTTGGGCAGGGGATAAGAAATCAAAATGCTTACCATACCATTTTACTCTATTTTATTCTCAAAAGATATGGAACATTTTTCCTATTCTCATGAAATTAGTTCGTGTTTAGGACTTTTTACCCGCAAACATTTCAAATAAACACATGGTTACACGAACAAATTTTTGACATGTGTAGTTTTGTGGTATAATAAATTAAACTTATGTTAGCTTTACAAATGAGAGGAATTGAAAAAGTATGACTTTATTTATTGATTTGATTGTTGGTATATTAGAAATATACAAATGGCTAGTTTTAATACGGGTACTCATTTCTTGGCTACCCATGCTTGGTTTTCATATAGACCCGTATCATCCCACTTATGGGCAAATTATCCTATTTATCCATAAAATTACCGAGCCAGTCTTGGCTCCCTTTCGTTCGTTTATCCGCGTAGGTACAATGGATTTTAGCCCAATTATTGTTTTCATTTTGATTACGTTTGTGCAGAATGTTATTCAAGGTAATGATATTTCAGAAACAATTGCCTTTGCCATTTCATTGGTTATTGCCTTTACTGTGCATGAATTTGCTCATGCATGGACAGCCTACAAATTGGGCGACTCAACTGCCAAAGATTTAGGGCGATTAACCCTTGACCCTCGTAAGCACTTAGATGTTATAGGTAGTTTAATGGTCTTGGTATTTCACTTTGGATGGGCAAAACCTGTTCCAGTTAATCCTCATTACTTGCGTGGTGATACAAGAGTAAGCATGGCGATTGTTGCCGCCGCTGGTCCGTTGTCAAATTTTGTTTTAGCATGCATCGCCGCCATTCCCCTACGCTTGGGAGTTGTTGAGGTATTTTATACCACACCATTTTTCCCGAACCCAGTGCAGTTACTTTATGTGTTTGTATTTCTCAATGTGATACTTCTCTTTTTCAACCTGATACCGATTGCTCCATTGGATGGGTTTAAGGTTGTGCAAGGGTTGTTACCGTATCCTGCTGTAGAGAAATTTAGCCGTTTAGAATCAGCAGGCCCAATAATCTTATTATTGTTAGTTTTCGTGGGTGGAAGTGTTTTTACTGCTTTAATCATGACTCCTACAGAATGGCTGGTCGGCTTACTTATTGGGATATAATTTTTCGGTAACCGTTCACAACACACCCTATCCCGCGTGGGGGAGGAGTTAGGGATGGGGGCTAAATGTATTAATCCATTTTCTATCTTTATCAGAGACACTTGGTGTTAATGTATAATTGTAGTCTACAAATAAATAATATCGTCCTTGCTCATAAACATCATGCAAAATATCATTCAACGGCAAATATGGTTCCGATTCGCCAGGACGCAATGGAATTGGGAAATCTGGTATGGCATCACGAATACTAAACAAATAAACATCTACCCATGGACGTTTACTGCCACGACTGACCATGATACGATAGTCATTGGTTTGCATAATGCCCATCGGTAATGATTTACCTTTTCGTAGCAAATCAATTTCCACTAAATTTGTTTCTGTTTCGAAAATTTCTTGTCGTTTTTCCTTGTATTCTCGTCTACCACGACCTGTTTTATTTGCGGGCGATAAAATTTCAATAACCGTAATCACTTCGTTATCCCTGACTCGTTTTATTTTTAGATAGCGATGTTTGACCTCCTCAAGCATGGGTAATGTTCCCACAATTGGTTTAATGCGTGTTCTATCCATGACCGCAACAGCGGCACCAATTGGTTGCTTATGGGGTCGAGATAAGACCAGTACATCGGGTTTACCTGGTCGATTTTTAGGTGGATTACCATTTGGCGAAGTAAGTGATATGTATGTCAGTTGCTCAATAATAGCATAGTAATTGGGTTCTAATTTTTGAGCTAAGAAATGCTGAATATGACTAATCAAATGTGTATGGATTTGATTCCATACGCCAGGTTGTTCTAAATAGGGATCCATGCCTGGAAAGAGTATTTTCATGATTACCTCCATATTTGTCAAAATTAATGAATACGATTATTATAGCATGAAGAATAAATTTTGCTAATTTTGAGTGATTAGAAATTAGAATATCCAAATCCTTAAACTTAATTCACATAGCCTACTATCGCAGTAAACAATTTTTTTCTGCTCTCAATCCGACAATTTCCGATGATGAGCGGCAATTGGTCAAAATGACATTGGGCAATAATTTGTCTGCTTTGACTCTGTTTGAGAAAATGGATAAAACAGACCGGGTGCTGATTGTGTTACTGGCTACATTCATGCCAAAAATATTACACAAATTTGGAAACGCTTCCTTGAATTGTGTCGCATGGCGAAGACCATTCGTTATTCATGCCAAACATCATGAAATTGGAGCGACATGGGCAAGGGAAGCTGGATGTGATGAGCTTGTGGTGTGTTTGATTCGGCATCATCAACAAAAACCCGTCATAAACTCCGACATACAATTTGAGAAATTTCAGGCTATTTTGTATCAAGCAGATAGCATAAACTAGGATTAAATATGAACAATACAACAATTAAAATCATTATCGCTATTTTAATCTCCATATTCACTGTGTGTGTATGTTGTGGTGGAGTTTTCACATGGTCAGCCGCCATCACTTTACAATCTTCGTTTATTATCGACCCTGATAAAGTTGAGGCGTTTGGAGCTGATATTGCCACCTATACCATGCCCAATGACTATCATCATCTTTTCGGCATGGATATTTTGAATATGAGGATGGTAGTTATGGGAACTCAAAACGAAACAATCGATGGCATGCTGATAACACTGATGAGTATTCCCGAAGGTGAACAGGTTAATGAGAATGAACTCAAACAGCAATTGCAATTAGCCATGCAACGGCAATATCCGCTTCAAAGTCTCGATTTGAAATTTGATACACTAGAAAACCACATCGTCAATGAGGAAGAAATAGTTTTTACAGTACGAAAGGGAACAGATTCAACAAACACTGCATATCAGCAAATATCTGGTTTAGTTACAAGTAATAAAGGGCGTGTATTTGTACTGATTCAGGGTCCCGAAACCATGTGGGATGAAACGGTTATCACTCAATTTTTAGAGTCGATTCAGTGAGGTAATTTATGAAAATTGCGGTTGCTCATGATTGGCTTAATCAAATGGGTGGTGCAGAGAATGTATTGGAAACGATGATTAGCATGTTTCCTGATGCTCCTGTCTTTACGACGATTTATGCCTCCGACCTTATGCCTGCTAAATATCGTGGTTGGGATATTCGGGCAAGTTGGCTGAATAACGCTCCATATATCCATGCCCATCATCAAATGTATCTGCCATTTTATCCACTGGCGGCACGCAGTTTGGATGTGAGTGGTTATGATGTTGTTCTATCAAATAAAAGCGGCTTCATACATGGCATAAAAACAACCTCTAATCAAACCCATATTTGTTATTGCCTTGCCCCGACTCGCTATGTTTGGGACTATAAGCAATATGCCCAACGTGAACAACTGAACCCGTTTATAAAACTGACCTTGTTGCCAATCATCTATCTTCTGCGGAAATGGGATTATCGAATGGCTCAAAATGTTAGCCAATTCTATGCCATTTCAACCGACATTCAACAACGCATTAAAAAATATTATCATCGCGAGTCTAAAATTATTTATCCGCCAGTTGACATCGCCAGATTTCAACCAGTTAAATCTCCTAATGAAGATTATTATTTTATCGTCTCGCGGCTAGTTCCCTACAAACGGATTGATTTAGCAGTGCAGGCTTTTACACGAATGAAAAAGCGTCTTGTCATTACTGGTGATGGATCGAGTTAATGGCAAACTGTAGGGCATTTATTTTTCCTGGTTACGAAGATTTTGGCATAACACCTGTTGAAGCTCAAGCCGCTGGGCGGGCGGTAATTGCCTTTGCAAATGGCGGGGCATTGGATACGATTATCCATGAAAAAACGGGGCTATTTTTTCAGGAGCAAACTGTAGATAGTTTGATTGAATCCGTCCACCGTTTTGAATCGATGGATTTTGACACGCATGTCATTCGAGAAAATGCGAAACGATTTAGTACAGAACGTTTTAAGCGAGAGTTATATCAGGCGATACAAGACCCCACCCCCGACCCCTACCCTGCAAGGAGAGGGGAGTAAAACGCACCCCAATAGGGAGATGAGTTTCTCTTGTTCCCCTATCCATAAGTGGGAGGGGCTAGGTGTGGGGCAAATTATTAATCCTGTAAAGATAAGGATACAATAACTTCAACTGCTCATGCACTAGATTCGCATTTTTAATATCGCTTTCATTTTCATACAATTCCAAAAGATGCAACAAGGATTTGGAACTTTCGATAGAACGGTCTACATAAATTAGTTGAGATATATAAGGAAAATAATGCCGTTTTCGAGCAAAGACGACAATTTCATAATTGAGCGAAACCATTTGCGGCGGTACAGCCTGCCAATAAAATGATTTTGCTTTTTCCAATTCGCCCCGTGCCTCATAAATTCGACCTAAATAATAATTTGATTCCGCATTTTTATAGGCATTGAGAAACCGAGCCATTTTCAAATCTTGGATAGCATCAGCATGATTTTCAGTATTTCCTAGCCAACGAGCCTTTCCTCGTAAAGCATATAAATTTCCCTCAATATCACCATGCTCAATCAATTCAGTTAGTATAATTTCTGCTTCTTCGGTCTGATTTTGTCCAATTAAGGATTTTGCCAATAGTAACCTCAGAGCCTCGCTTTGATATTCCATTTTATCTCGTATAGCCTGCTCAACTTCATGATAAGATTTATTAGCTAACTTAAGCGTATATAACACAACCATGTCATCCGTTTGCTGGCTGACCGTATCAATAATGCGATTGCGTTCCTCTGCATCCCACAAACCAGACATGATTATCGGCGGCGAAATTTGCACGGCTAAAGCATACTCATGGAGTGATTCAGATTCGTTTCCTAATTGCTCATAAAAATCCCCCAAATTAAGCCGATAAATGGCATCATCAGGGGACATGGCAATTGCCATTTTCATGCGTTTGATGGCAGATTCGGGTTCTCCCGCTTGCAATAGTAATTTTGCCAAATTGGCATGATAAACAGGATTGCTCCCTTCGGATTGCAATGCCATGTCATAATTAGCAATTGCATGTGGTAAATAAGATTTGTCAATGTTAGCCTGCTCACCTTGATAATATGCCAACTCAAATTGATAAAATATCATGTTGGGGTCAAGGTTGTGGGCATGTTCTATCATGGAAATTGCCTCATGTAATTTTCCTTGCAAAGCTAAATCGGCTGATTTTTCGGCGTAGTATTGAGCAATGTCAGAACGAATCAGAAAAAATGCATAACCACAAATCAATGTTATTATCAAAGCAAGCTTTGACGCTTCAGCCCATCTACCTGTGGGGGACGGGTTAGGGGCTTCTGTCAAAGGAATTATTAAAAATGCAATGCCAATTAGCATGGGTAAAATAATCTGAGTAGCATTAAAGGTATCTACAATGCTTTGCCCTGCAAAGCCACATAAGGAGGCGAAAATGGCAATTAAACGCAAACGTGTTGTCGCATGTGGAATCGTTTGCCAATTTCGTCTAAACGCAATCAAGCCCATACCGATTAAGAAAATGCCCGCTAATATGCCAAGCATGCCAGTTTCAGCGGCGGTGTTCAGGTAAATATTATGAGCAGTCATCATCTGGTCGCGGGCAAGTTCTGGGTTGCGATATTGACGTAAAAAACGACCATATAATTTCGGTCCCACGCCAGTAATTGGATGGTCGACTGTCATGTGAATAGCACTTCGCCATAAATCCCAACGAACTAAATCACCGCTAAGGGTGGAATTGCCTTGAAGACGTTGCAAAAAAACGCCGAGCATAATGAAACTGAGGAGGAGGATAAGAATTACCCCTGTTATAATGTAAAAACGAGGCTCTGATATTCCTTTGTCAAAGCGAGCAACTATGAGTTGCTTTAATTTACACGGAATAATGGTCAGACAAGAAAGGTTTTCGAAAACCTTTTTTGTCTTGACCACAGAAGACTTTGACGTTACATACCGTCCAATGAATAATATTGGCAACGAAATAAACAATGCCAAAAAACCACCGCGTGAAGATGTCAAAACTAATACGACAATAGCCAATATTAACCATGCTGTTAAGACTTGTTTATCCTCATGACGATATGTTGTTAATCGCAAGGCAATGGCAGGTGGGATAAACAATGCCAAATATGCCGCTAGCGAAGTGGAGCCGTTTAAGGTGAAATTCAGACGATATAGGTGAGGTGGAATAGGATTTGTCCACCCGCCGATGTCATGCCAACTTTGCTCGAATCCCGCTAGTAATGAAATGCCAAAATACCAACTGACAAATTCTGTCAAGCCTATGATACATACCACCCCACTACTTAAATACAAAGCACGAATGAATTTTTGTTGCTGATGAGGAATTATATCGAGAAGCAGATAAAACATAATGGCATGCGAAATTGGTTGCCATAAGGCTTCAAAACTAAATCGAGGGTCAATCGATTGGCTGGCAGAAATGAACTGCACCACTAACCAAAAAATAATGGCGATGTCAAGGGATGTTTTGGGAAATCCCCATGATGTATCCCTTTTGGCAAATTTAGTCCATAGCCAGCCGCTAAAGATGGCCATGACCACGATAGCAATAATCATTTCTTCTATCGCCTCTTTAGGTAATGGTTCAGCAAAAAGGAAGCCTTGTCCATACTCACAATGTAAATTCTTTAATTTGGTAGCTTGATAATCTGTTTCTACTCCTTCGGCAACCACTTGCATGCCCAAACTGTGTGCTAGGGTAATAATTGCCTCGACGATTTCTAAATTATTTTCATCTGTTCCAATCCTGCAAATGAAAGAATAATCAATTTTTAAGATGTCAACAGGCAAACGATGCAGATAACTTAATGATGAATATCCCGTTCCGAAATCGTCAATGGAGAGTTGAATCTGACGTTCACGAAGTTTATACAATCTTTCTGTGACCCACTTGGAGCAATCCATGAGCGTCATCTCTGTAATTTCTATTTTGAGGTTAGCACCACTAATCTGTGTGTCATGCAAAATGTGGTCAATCTTGTTGATTAAATCAGGTTGCAAGAAATGTTTGGCAGAAAGATTAACACTCATTTTTAATGATGGATTGATTGAAGAGTGTTTTTGCCATTCTTGAAGTTGACGACATGCCTCATGCAATACCCATTGGTCAATAGATACAATGATGTTGGTTTTTTCTGCTTCATGAATAAACATACCTGGTTGAAGCATGCCTCGTTTGGGATGTTGCCAGCGAGTGAGTGCCTCAAGGGCGATGATTTTGCCAGTTGTTAATGACACAATCGGTTGGTAATAAACGACAAACTCATGACGTTCTAAGGCTCGTCTCATATCGGTTACTAGTTGTAAAAGATCCACCACTTTGGCATGCATGCTCTCGTCAAATATCTGATAGTCTGATTCTTTATTCTCCTTTGCCATGTGCATGGCTGTATCAGCATCACGCAAAATGTGCTCAGTTTGTTTGTAGTCTGATGTGCCTAAGACGATGCCTATACTCATGTTTATAAATATTTCATGCGAATTAATTTCAAATGGTTTTGTCAATTGATTATTAATCTTTTTAGCCAGGGCTTGGGCTAAATTAATACTTCTGACATTGACCTGTAGGATGACAAATTTATCTCCTTCAAAACGTGTCAACATGGTTGTGGATACGAGGCATGATTCCAGTCTTTCTGCAAGCAACACTAGCACTTGCTTTCCTATGACATGCCCCAGCGAATTATTAATTAATCGAAAACGGTCACAATCTAAAAATAACACCGCAAATTTGTTATTAGGTTGTATTTTTGTCTGAGCAAGTGCCTCGTCTAATTTTCTCATGAGCAGTGCGCGATTTGGCAAGCCTGTTAGGTCATCATGGTACATCATGTGCGTTAGCTGTTCTTGGATGTGCTTACGTTCGGCGATTTCCTTATGAAGGTTTTGGTTTATGGTTTGAAGTTGGGCAGTACGTTGTAAGACTCGCGATTCAAGTTCCTCATTTGAGTTTCTATGCGGGCTAATACTTCTGGCAATTGGAATGGCTTGGTAATATAATCAATTCCTCCCACTTGAAAAGCCTGTACTTTATTTAAGGTTTCACCAAGTCCACTAATAAAAATAATGGGAATGTTGGAAGTTCGCTCATCACTTTTTAATCTCCGACACACTTCGTAGCCATCCATATCAGGCATGTTGATATCAAGCAATATTAAGCTAGGTGGGGCTTTGCGTGCCGCTCTTAAGGCGACATGTCCATTGATTGCAGGACGTACTTTATAGCCGTGTTCTGTCAGTAGGGTTATCAAAAGTTCTAGGTTGGGGAGAATATCATCAACGATTAAAATATCTCCTTTGTTGGTATTTGTCATAGTTTTTGTTTTCTTTGCCCCCACCCCTAGCCCCTCCCCCACAGGGGGAGGGGGACAAGCAGGGCTGTTCAATGCTAGTTGTAGGGGCACACGGCCGTACGCCCCTACTATTCAGAGCTGTTCAATGCTAGTTTTTCAGGTAGAACATGTAGGAATATGGGACACATGTCTTATCATCGTGTAGGATTTATACCATAAATCCCTACATATTCTGTTAAAAACAATACCCCATGGATGAGATTGAGGTACGAAA
>NBMH01000092.1 GCA_002084875.1 Anaerolineaceae bacterium 4572_78
TCATAGCTATAAGCACATCGTCCTGTAAAACTCCACATGTCATGCAAAGTCCAAACGGTGGGAGCATAATTCAAACATGTTTCAATCAAAGCAGGACTCCAATTAGCACCATGCAAATTATGTACATTGATGATGTCAGGCTTTAATTCAACTAACAATTTGTTCAAACGTTTTTTTGTAAGATAGGTATCAAATATGGTGGCAATTTTAGGGGAAAATTTTTCCATCACGCGTAGCATGAAGCGATGTTGATGTGACAATTTCAAGGGCACCGTCTGCCATGCATGATTTTTTCCATCAGCCCGATTTACCAAACGAGTCACCTTTACCCCAATTTGTGTCAAGCCTATTGCCAAGTTACTTGCCCCAACAGCTGCCCCGCCTCTAGTTTCGTTATCAGAAAGCATAAGAATATGCATTATTTAACCCCGTTGCCAAGCATACAGATGAAGCAAAAATTTCCCATCACTAGCATTTGGAAATGGTGATGGGTCGGGTTCACCTATGAGAAAAGGTGCAGAACGAGCATGTGCAAATGTAAAAGAAAAACCATGTTTTTCCAATAATTTTAACATATCTGCTAACAAGCTTTTATCATGCAGCAAATTCTGCTCCCTCGATGTCCAATTTGAGCAAATCTATCGGCTGGTTTATATAATCTGCTAAACGGATTGCCTCGACCCCACCCCGCCCCGCCCCTCTTGATGGGTGGGGTCCCCACAGGTCAATTCTGCCACTGTCTGCCCCATCAGAGGAAAAACCTATCATGCCGTTTTTTATCCAAACAGCTTTCCGAATTAATGTTACATTATCCAATTTCATATTTGCTATATTTTGTGCTAGGACATTGCCAATATTTGGGTCTTAGCCTCTTTTGGTGGGGTCGCTTGCTCCCTCCCATCAAGAGGGGAGGGTTGGGGTGTGGTCATTTGAAAATCGTATCGCTCTTCAATAAATATTTCCAAATATTGATACTTGAGCGATTTTATATCAACATAGCGAATTTCACCGAAAGGAAATTGAAACTTACCGTGTGTGTAACGTGGTAATTTTTCTGTCAATAATGACAAATGATAAAAAGCTTCCTGCTTGCTTTTAGGAGAAAATTTAGTAAGATAAGCCAATCGCCATATCAAATGAAGTAATTTTTGTTTCATGTTATAATTTTAATCAATTCTATCATCCGTTCTTGATAATTATGTTTGGTTAATGTTCGTTGTTGTCCCGCATGAGCAATCTGTTGACGCTCTTCATCATGCTCTAAGTAATATCGTATCTTTTCCAAACATTCTTCAGGAGTATGATAGGTAACAACCTCTTTGTCAAGTTCAAACATCTCATGTAAATTTTGTTTCCAATCGGTGATGAGTAATGTCCCCGTTCCAGTTGCTTCAAAGAGCCGCATGTTATTAGCATAATTTTCGGCAATATCCACATGATTATTTAAGACAATTTTCGCATCTCGAAAAATTTGATACATGTCTTTACCCCATGCTTTTCCTTGGTATGCCTGATGAATTGGTGAACTGCCAGGCAAGGTGTCAATCAAATTTCCCCAAATTTTCATATCTGTGTTTTGACAAAGATATTCAAGCAATGTCAGGCGTTCGGTATGTACATAATAAATACTGCCAATGAAAACCACATCATATTTTCTTTTGGACGAATGTACCCGATTCAAAATTGATGGTTCAAAACCTAGACGATGTAACTCACTATTTAGCCCCTGTTTTCTAAAATAATCGACCAAATTTGGCAAAGATGAAATTATCAAATCATACATGCTTAAATCAATCTGTGGTATTGGCGAGGCATGTTGTCCCACAAGCAGACCGATATACGGCTTCATCTCATGTAAAAATTGGCTATCCAAACGAATGTTTTGATTAAATAACACATCAGGACGATACTGTTTTATTTGTGATGCTAGGATTTCATATTGCCATTTATCTGTCCAAACTCGCTTTAGCCATGGTAGCCATCCCTTCCGTAGCACGAATTGCCATGTCCAAGAAGATGAAACTGAAATTTGATTTTCCCTTGCCCAAGCTCGTTGTAAATGCTCGTTGTTATAGTGAGTTTCGTAAACGTCATGCCCTAATTTTCGTAGATTGCTAGAATAGAAATCAGCAACGCCAAACAGCGACTCCATGCGGGCATTCAATTGCTGGGCAAAAGATTGACCATGTAAGTTTGGCTGTTCATGATAAAGCCAAGTCAGAAAGTCGGGATAATCAGTGTTGATGATAAAGAATTTCATTTGTTACCTCTCATGTCACCATGCACCCCTTCATTTTTTTAGTCAAACACAGGTTTTACCCGAAAGCTATCTTCAGCAGAATCGGGTGCATTGGCTAAGGCATCCATGATAGTTAATGGTTCTATTATCGTATCGGGACGCATGACATTACCAAGAGGTAAAGCACTGGTGGTAGGAGGAATATCATTGGTGTCAAGTTGTTGTAATATTTCGACATATTCTAAAATAGCAGAAAGTTGGTTTTGGAACAGCCATTTTTCATCATCCGTTAGAGCTAAACGGGCTAAGAACGCAATATGTTCCACTTCTTTAATAGTTAGTTTGGACATAATAAAACCTATATGTAAACAGACTTCTCGTTGTTAATAAAAATTCAATTTCTAAATATTTTAGTATTACATGATATTTTCAACAGACGGTAAATATTTAATGACTCGCCAGCGATTGCCTTCAGGAGTGTTAGCTGTGTATTCAGCCACATCCATAATTTGTCGTACAAGGAACAAGCCAAAACCACCTGTTTGTAAGGCAGATGGGTCAGTTATAGGAGGCGGCACATCATCGGGATTAAAACTCATGCCATGGTCGTACAAATCAACTTGAATACCTGTATCAACTAATGTTATTCTGCCTTGAATAGTGCCACCGCTTTTTCCATTATAAGCATGCTCGACAGCATTAGTAAACAACTCTGAAACAGCCAACTCAACATAATATACATACTGGTCTCCTGTTATACCTTCAGGAAGACCTGTTAATTTACGGCAAGCATCTGCTACTAATTGGCAAACTTTCATTGAATTGGCATTATCAGCCGTGTATTCAAAATCAATCGTTTCTATAACGTGTCCTTCTGTTGATGATGAATTATTATCATGTGAAAATCGAACAACTACAAGAGTAACATCATCGGTTCGAATTCCGCCTTGCCTAAAATTTGCCAAATCATCTAAAATTAGTTCCTTCAATTCATTCGCAGATTGATTTGGATGTTCTTTGACCAATTCTCTGATACGGTCAAAGCCAAAAAATTCGCCGGCGGTATTAATTGTTTCAGAAATGCCATCGCTATACAAAATCAACACATCACCATCTGTTAAATGTACGTATTGGGTAGGTCTTGTTTTCTCCTTAAAACCTGTAATCCCAATTGGAAATGATGTTGCTTTTAGGTCACGGAATTTCTTTGATTTAGTATGATAAATAAGCCCAGGCACATGTCCTGCATTGGCAAACATCAAGCCACTTCGTTCAATATCAAATATAGCTACAAAAACAGTTACAAATAACTCCGCTTGTCCTAGTTCTTTATGTAAAGCTTCGTTTACCCGTTCAATCATCAAATGAGGTTCATGGCTATACTGGTTTTCTACGCGGAACATTGTCCGAATCATTGAAGTAAACATAGCTGCAGGAATTCCTTTACCAACCACATCACCAACTAACACAGTCAAATATTCATTGTTTCGGCTGACAAAATCATAAAAATCACCACCAACTTCATGAGCGGGTAAAATATTAACAGCAATATTTAAGCCATGAATTTTTGGGGTATCTTTGGGTAAAAGGCTTTCTTGAATTTCGGCGGCAATTTCTAATTCACGACGCACTCGTTCCTGAACAATCAATTTATGATGTAAACTAAAATTATCAATAATTGCTCCCAATTGTTCTGAAACGGCGATGACCAATTTTGAATCTGCGGCTGTAAATCGTTTATTATAACTATTGATTAACCCCACCGCAGCGGATGTTTGTTCTGTAGGCATAGACATGCCAATAAAATTATGTAACGTAGGAGGTGCATCGGGCCAAATGCCTAAGACTGACTCACGGTCATTGGTCAAAATTTGTTCCTTTGCTCGGATTACATTTTGCAACAGACTATCCTTATCAATGTAATCTACTAGGTCATTCGGACCAATAACAACGCTATTTACTGCATTCTCATTATCGATAAGAATAAAACCTGCTTCCACCTTCAAAGCTGTAGTAATTTGTTCTAAAATAGATGTCATGGCTTTAGATAAATCAGATTCATCCCCCAACGTTTGTGTGATACGATATACCAAGTCTAATTGATTCCAAGCGGCTATCAATTCATTTGTCATGCCTTGCAAAGCTTCTTTGCTGGTGACATGGACTGCAAACGTGTCTGCAAACCAAGTTAATAATGGTTGTTTTTCAGAAGAGGTTTTGTGTGAAACAAGATAAGCACGTGTTTGTCCCTGTACATTTACGGGGGCAATAATTGCATTTGCCTCATCAGTAATTTTTATATCACCTTGAGGAGATTTGCAGATAATTTTTGAAACGGTTTTTTGTAATCCGTTTTGACAACATATAACACTGCCATTTATTGCTAACAAAGCAAGCTCACCACCAGTAGCATTCTGCCACTGATTAGATAATTTTTGAAACAAGTATGTTTCCTCATGAATCACCTGTTCGACATCCAGCATAACACACCTCGTGAGTTACCCAATTTTAAACGGTCGGGTTTTAGTATAATTATATTATACGCATTGATGTTAAATCTGCAAATTGAGACATGTAATATGCAACTACTTAGCCACTACCTAGGAGTCGTAAGATAAAATCTTGATACTCTATACCGAAGCAGTTACCATGTGTATGGTAACCCACATCAACACAATTTGCAAATAATACCAAATTTATTTGTCCTTAGTGGCAAAAAAACAAAAAATGTGGTAAAATATCTACTATCGGTAACATTTATCATCATTGTTAATTTTTTCATACAATCAAAGAGGATTTTTCATGAGAATTTTGATATATTCTTGGGAGTTCCCACCGTTTTTTAATGGTGGTTTGGGAGTGCATGTGGCTGAATTAACTCCAAGACTAGCAGAGGCAGAGGTTGCAATGCATGTTATTACACAAACACATGAATCAACTCAACTTTATGATAACCCTCAGCCCAACTTATTTATACACCGCGTGGACACAAGCCATATTAATAATGATGGCAATATTTACGACCTAGCAAAACAAGTCAATCCATTGTTAGAAGAAACAGGAAACAAACTTTGGCAAGAATTGAATGGTTTTGACATCATCCATGTACATGATTGGTTAGTCGGTTTTGCTGGAATATGTCTAAAAAATAGCCATGCCTGTCCTTTGCTCACAACATTCCATGCCACCGAAAAAGGACGATACCGCAGTCCCACATTACATAATGGCTTATCACAATCTATTAACCAAACAGAACAAAACTTAGCCAACGAGTCAGACAAAATTATCGTCTGTAGTCAGTTCATGCTACGGGAAGTGTCAGATTTGTTTGGTGTACCGGCTGAAAAAATGGTTGTTATTCCTAATGGTATCAATTTACCCTCTCACTCCTATAGCCAAGAGGAAGTAGCCGAATTTCGGGAGGAACATCTCTCTGCACAAGCCCCTTTGATTTTTTCGATTGGACGACTGGTGTTTGAAAAAGGATATCATGTATTGATTGGAGCTATGCCACAAGTTTTAGAGGAATTTCCACAGGCAAAACTAATTATTGCTGGCAAGGGTCCTGAATTTAACCACTTGAATACAATTGCTCAAAACTTAAATATCAGTGACCATGTACATTTGCCTGGCTTTATCAGCGAAGAAGAAAGAATTAAATTCCTCCTAGCAGCGAGTTGCACGGTTTTTCCAAGTTTGTATGAACCATTTGGAATTGTTGCTCTGGAAGGCATGGTATTTCAAAAGCCTGTCATAGCTAGTCGAGTGGGCGGCATGGCTGAGATAATTGAGCATGAGAAAACAGGTATTTTGATGGACTCTGACAGCTCTGATTCAGCCGCCTGGTGTATAATCAATACCTTGCAAAACCCCGTCTTAGCACAGGCACGTGTGGCAAATGCATATCGCCTGGTTGAAAAAAAATATAGTTGGCGAAGTATTGCAGAAAATACAAAAGTGGTTTATGAAGATATGGTTGAAATTTGACAATTTTGACCAGACGCATTATTGTTTATCTTGTAAAAGGGTTTGAAGGTTGTCAAGTAAATGCACATCCTACGTTTACAGAAACACAATGAAATATATCATATCGAATTGTAAAGGCTTTCAATGGGATGATGGTAACTTGAACAAGAATTGGTATCTTCACCAAGTCAACAATGGTGAATGTGAAGAAGTGTTTTTCAATTTGCCTATTATCATTGCCGCAGATACCAAACATTCCCAACAAGAACAAATGTATTATGCCTTAGGGCAAACAGATACATCACGCTGGCTTTTCGTTGCTTTTGTGATTCGGGATAATTTAATTCGTCTCAGCCCGTGATATGAATCAAGGAGAGGCTAGAAAGTATGGAAAACGAGTACAAAGATATACCAATCTTTACGAATGAAGATGAAGAACGCAGTTTTTGGGCAATTCAGGACTCAACAAAATTTGTTGATTGGGATAAAGCAGAAAACATTATACTACCTAATCTGAAACCCTCAACAGAAATAATCCGTTTGCGTTTGCCAGAGTTGATGCTGAATGAATTAAAGTTAATCGCAAACAAATTAGATGGGCCGTATCAATCACTGATTAAAATGTTTTTGAAAGAACGTATAGATCATGAATTGAAACGATATATGGATGATTCTGTTATTTTGTCAACTGAAAAACAAGGAGGTTTATTTGCATAATTAATACGATAGCTTTCCATCAAGGCGGGTAATTCATCCCATCTAGCCTTCGGCATCAATGGGATTTCTTACCTCGATTTTGATAAAATTAAACGAATCAAATAACAAAACGCGGCTGGCAAGAACAGGAGCTGATTCAACGCAAACTATCAAGTTAAACCTGTCTCACCAGTACTTAGTATTAAGGTGTGCTAACATGTTTATATATGGCACATAAAGGGGGAAGTTCGGTCAAAATCCGACGCTGTCCCGCAACGGTAAGATTAATTGTTAATTAAGCCCGAGAACCCGCCTTAACTATCGCTTGTATACCATCTTCGTGGTTAAAGAAGGGCAAGCAGCATATTTACGATGCTACCTGCTTGGGTAGCTTTTTTTATTTCATGTATCATAGGCTTCTAGCCTGTGATTGTACGGACAAGATGTCCGTAAAAGGAGTATTTATGGTACGCAAATCTTATGTATCAACTATGTTTCTTAGTTTGTTTCTCGGATTATTATTTATCTTTTTTGCAATGATTTCACTACAATCTGTAATGGCATCATCTGAAGACATAACCAATCATGCTGATGTAGTTATACAAACAGAAAATGGTGAGGTCATTATTCGCCGTATTACCTTTACCCACAAAGTGATTTCAGGACTTGAGGCACTCATGCTAACCAATCTTGACATTATCACCAGTCAGACCGATTTTGGCACATTGGTTTGTTCAATTGAAGCGACAGGTTGCCCAGCTGATGATTGTTTTTGTTCGTCCTCATTTTGGAATTATCTATATTTGCAGGATGAAACATGGAATGCCTATGACGTTGGAGCAGACAGTTCAACAGTTGGTAATAACCATGTTCAAGGTTGGGCATGGGGTGAATGGGGAATAACACCTCCTAACATAACCACTGAAACTTTAGCCGCTAGGGCAGGTTTGCAATGGCTCAAATCATGGCAACATGATGATGGTAGTATTAACGGACAGTTCGGCTCAAGTGTTGATGCTTTGTTAGCTATCGGTGCCATGAACGATGACCTGAGCAATTGGACAAGCACCGCAGGAAATACAATTTTGGACTATGTCAAAAATTCGGCAAGGGAAAATCTTGATACTAGCGGCAACATTGGGAAATTAGCTATGGCGGTGGCAAGTGTGCATGCCGACCCACGTAATTTTGCTGGGCTTGATTTGGTGATTAGCATGACCGCTCATTTAGATACCACTACTTATGTTTATGGTTCAACCAACTGGGACCAAGCATTAAGCATTTTGGGATTAAAGGCTTCAGGTGAAATTATACCTATAACCACCAGCCAAGTATTAATTGACCGCATAAATGATGATGGTGGTTGGGGATGGATGGCTGAAATTGGCAGTGATACCAACAGTACAGCAATCGTATTGCAAGCGTTGGTTTCTAGTAGGCAATCGGTAACCGCTACAGCAATCATCAGTGGATTAGCCTACATCGAATCAGCTCGAAATGCAGATGGCGGTTTTTCTTATGTTCCCGACAGTTCAAGTGAAGTCAACTCGACTGCATACGTAGTGCAAGGTCTTTTGGCTACAGGGCAATATCCTCTGCAAGTCAATGATACATGGGCAATGACCAATCCCATTAGTTTTCTATTGAATCAGCAAGAATCCGATGGTGGTTTTATCTATGTTCAACCGCCCGCTAATTTATTAGCAACCATGCAGGCAATTCCAGCCTTAACAGGCAAACCATTTCCTATTTTAAATAAATCTGTTGCTACACGCGGGGGCAGTTCATTTTGGAGAAAAATATATTTTTACCAATAATTAGGGTGGGGATTGATTCAATCATTAACATAATTTTAGCTATTGTTGCCGTAGACATAACACGGATTAATCTATCAAATTTGTGGTATTGAAGCACAAAATTTAAAGTTTTTTGAAAAAAGGCTTGCATTAATCTTCAAAGTATGCTATAATGCATCTTGTTGATTAATGATGTCCGAAAGCCGAAGTGGCGGAACAGGCAGACGCGCTACGTTCAGGGCGTAGTATCCTTAAGGATGTGTGGGTTCGACTCCCACTTTCGGCATGCTAGGAGTGAAGAAGCTTTGGCTTTTTCAAGCGATAGCTAAGTAAAGCGAGGTGGAGCAGCGGTAGCTTGTCAGGCTCATAACCTGAAGGTCAGGGGTTCGAATCCTCTCCTCGCTATTCTTTGTGGTGATTGTAGCTCAATGGTAGAGCTCCTGATTGTGGTTCAGGTGGTTGTGGGTTCAAATCCCATCAGTCACCCTAGTGGTTGCCTTTGTAGCTCAGTTGGTAGAGCATCCGCCTTGTAAGCGGACGGTCGTCAGTTCAAATCTGACCGAAGGCTTGTCGAAATAAAAAACCGAGTTCATCGGACAGTTTCCGCATGTGTGTCATCAATTTGTCCTGCGGCAACAGCTTCATCCAAGTGTGTTAAAACATTTTGATACATTGCCTCTGCTACATCAGTTAAACTTACACCTTTTTCATCGGCGATAGTTTCAATCGTTTGACCTGCTTGGAATGCCTCATGCAATTCATCAAGGGTCATGCCAAGTGTTTCAGCAACGGGTTCTAACATTTCTATACCACGAGGGGCATACATTCCTCTACCACGAGGGGCATACATTCCTCTACCACGAGGGGCATACATTCCTTCGCCATCGGGAGCAATGTTTTGATTACCACGACCACGAGGGGCATACATGCCTTCGCCATCGGGAGCAATGTTTTGATTACCACGACCACGAGGGGCATGCATTTCTTCGCCACCGCCATGATGTCCGTGACCAAAACCTGAGCCTCGCTCATAACTTTCTTGACCTGCGGGACCGCGTGGCGGGAAGAAACACTCACCATCGTTAATGCAGGCATCACGATATTCTGCCATTTTGGTGCGGATAGATTCTGCTTGGGTTTCATCAATGAGACCTTCAGCGACGGCTTCATCGACACATGCCAAACCTACTTGGTACATGGTTTCAGCCAAATCAGTTAAACTTACACCTTTTTCATTAGCAATATCTTCAATTGTTTGACCTGCTCGGAATGACTCTTGCAATTCGTCAGCAGTCATGCCAAGTGATTCGGCTAGGGCATCTAACATTTCCCCTCTATGAAGACCTGCACCAACATCAAAGCCGCGTCCATGTCCTTGACCCATCATCATCCCTCCACCCATTTTATGTGCGGCGGGAAAATCACTTAAAATTCTGGCTCTCGCCCTGCCGACAAATTCAGCGTCCTGAGCCAAAGTTGCTCCTGCATAAAGCAGTCCAACTAAACCAACAAGTGTTACTACAAAAACATACTTCAAATACTTTCTCATTACGTAAACCTCCGTAATTGTACTAAAATTTAACTATGTTGTCAGTATATACAAAAAATGTGATGAAAGTTTGCGGAATTTGTAAACAAATTGTAAAAAACACAAGCTCACAAATTCATCCTCTAATTTTATCAAGCAAATTTGTTATATCATTTTTTGATTGAAAACGTTGGGCAATGGTTTTGGCCGCAGTTTCTAACACGTCCTCTGAAAATAATTTATCCATGTCTTGGCGTAGTCCTAACTCAACATATATTTTAATGAGCGTTTGACATGAAACATTACGTTGTTTAGCCACTCGTCTAAGTGAAGTAAGTGTGTTTGGGGAAAATTGGACAGGTATTGTATTTGCTGAACGTGGAGGAATAATTAACTTTAGTTCTGGTTTTTTCATGATGCTTCTCCCTTCGGTATTAAATTCCTATCAATTTTTCCAAAAAATAATGTTATAATGATTATAACATTAAATGCAATATTTTACAACCTGACGTAAAATTTAAAATAACATCATTAATCATTAAAGCTAAATAATATCGTGTCTGTATTGACCAAGATTTGATAAAATGATATAATTTCTATGTTGAATATAGCTCAAAAAACTATTAATATTATGTATACAGGACTACCACATTTTGCGTAAAAGTAAACCGAAGTTTGGCATAACTCACTTGCCAAAGGACGGGTTAGAGGGCTGGTTGCACCCGTGTAAGCAAACTGTTTATTATTGTCTATACATGTCAATAGTTTTCTACAGAATTGTGACCTAATGTTAGCACGATACAAAGTTGTAAGGAAAATTTATTTATGATTCAAAACCAACTTAATGCTGAAGTTGATACAGTTCGTCTTGACTTACCTGCTATTCAAAAATACGCAAGTATCCTATCTCCTTCCTTAGAAGCAATATTGGATGGTGTCAGTGATTCTCTTGGTGAGAAAATATTACATCGAATTCAACTTGCTCTCTATGAGGCTTGCACTAATATTATCAAGCATGCCTATAAAGGAAAACAACATCCTGATAATCGCATTGAAATTATTTTAGCTGTGGAAAAAGATACGAAACAACTTATGGTTGACATCTATGATACAGGAGAGTCTTTTGATATAGCTAAGATTCAACCGCCTGAGAACAAACAGGAGCATGGCTGGGGCTTGTTTCTTATTAAAGGAATTATGGATAAAGTAGCATATACCCCTACAGAGAATGGTAATCATTGGCATTTAGTGAAAAAATTATGATTTTTTGGGTAGAATAAACTTCTAACCTGCTCATCACAACACAGACAAGATATCTGTTATACTTAATTTAAATATCTAAGGAGACAATACATGACACCTACAATTTTAATGGTTCATGGTGCATTTGCTAATGGAGATGTATGGCATGCTTATAAAAAAGCATTCGAAGCGAAAGGCTATATTTGTCTAACGCCAACACTACGGTTTCACGACCCTGACCCAACGCAATCACCTGACCCACAATTAGCCACTACAAGTTTGCTTGATTATGTAGCTGACTTAACGGCTGAAATCAGTATGTTAGATGAACCACCAGTTATCATTGGTCATTCACTCGGTGGAATAATCACTCAAATTTTAGCAGGACATGGCTTGGCTCGGATGGCTGTTTTGCTTACACCAGCTCCACCTGCTGATGTATTTGCTCTACATCCTGCCACCATAAAAACATTTCACACCGCTTTAGCACAATGGGCTTTTTGGCAAAAAGTTTATCGTTTACCTTTTCATAGTGCAGTTTACGGCGTATTTAATTGCGAGCCAGCCAAAACTCATGAATCGCTCTATCAACATTTAAGTTGGGAATCTGGGCGTGCCTTAGCCGAATCAGCACTTCCTTTCCTTGACCCCAACAAAGTAACACATGTTAAATCTGAGAATGTTACATGTCCGATGTTGGTGGTTGGGGCAAACCATGACAGGTCTATTCCTACTTCTGTGGTCAGGAGAATTGCCCGAAAATATAAAACTGCTACATATCTTGAATTTCCCAATCATGGTCATTGGTTGCATGCCGAGCCTAACTAAATATATCAAAACCTATCTTGCCGCTTCAACAACCACATAGCCACAATGCTCCATGCAATCGTATGAACGACAAGCCCCAACCAACGCAATATAAGAGCAGATGAAGTGTGAGTATAATTCACAAAAAAATTAACAGGGGTAGATACATTTTGTGGAGCCAAGCGTTGTATCCCTCGCCCAAAATCTATTTCGGGTTCAATTTGTACCTGGCTAAGATTATTGAGCTTGTCCATGTCAGTGCTGGCTCCCAATCCTTCCAATGACCAACGAGTGATGGTTAGATATGAAAGAGGTTCGGTAAGTGGTACTAATCTAAAGATAGCCCCTGAAAAGACAATTTGAATAAAGAGGGTGACAAGCACAATATACACAACGGGATTTCGTGAACGAACCATCGTAGAAATTAGCAACCCTGAAGAAATACTAGCTAAGGCAGTTAGAACTAATGTAGTGTAATATTCAATTGTTGCTGGCATGAAAATACCCCAACGCGGTAAGTCAACATTTAGTCTTAATACGACTATTAAAAAGAAGCACTGTAATAGAGCAAATCCTGCCAATACTACAAACTTTGAAGCATAATAAGGCAAAATGCGTAAATTAACTAATCTTGCTCGATGGTAGATAGCTTGTTCTTTAACAATTTCATAGGCTCCTGAAAAAACGCCGAGCAGGTTCGCCGAGAGTGCCATCATGAAAAGTAATGTCTGTGCTTCATTAACGATGTTATAAACTCCATCAACACTTAAAATTTGTGATATTTCTTCAGCTGTATTTCCTACGAGGGAGGCTGAATCGACTATCATTAATAAGATAATGCCAATTACTGGCATAACCGCTAATAACACAAATAAGCTGATGGGGTCACGGATAATCAAGTTGAAATAACGTTGGGTCAGCACCGTAAATTGGCGTATAAGTGCTGAAAATGTGTCATGCTTTCCCACACCTTGAGGACGAGTTATAATGTCATCTTCACCTTGTTGGCGATTAATGGTGTATGTTTGATATGTATCAGAACTGCGAAAATGTTCAGCCCACAACGGTCCGGCTAACACGCTTCCATCTGATGCTAAAGCGGGATGCACATGGCTTAAATTCTCATATTCATCTTGGATTTTCAAAGGAACATTGGGGTCATTATCACGACTATAACGTTGAGCCATGAGGGTGTAAATATCGGAGAAGTTATCCACATCAAAAAATTCTGCTGCATCGGCGGGGGGACCGAAATAGGCAAGTTCGCCGCCCGGTGCCAAGAATGCCACATGGTCGCAATGGGCGATGATATTTGCAGTAGCATGCGTAACCAATATCACAGTTCGCCCTTCATCGGCTAACTGACGCAATGTACCCATCATCAACTTTTCCAAGCCTGGGTCAAGTCCCGCCGCTGGCTCATCTAGGAAAAAAAGCCATGGCTCAACCAACAGCTCAACTGCAATGCTAACTCGCTTGCGTTGCCCCCCACTTAAGCTACGCACCCTTTTATTTCTTTCGGTGGTCATGCTTACTTTTTCAAGAACATTATCAATACGTTCCTTTATTTCTTTTGGTTTGCTATCGGGTAAGCGTAATAGTGCAGCATACTTTAATACTTGGTGAACTGTCAGGGAATCATGGACAATGTCGTTTTGAGGCACATAACCAATTAGGGTACGATACAAATCGAAATTTTCATATAGATTGTCTCCGTTGACCAACACTGTTCCATTCGTTGCCTGATTACTTCCATTTAGGGTTTTTAATAGGGTACTTTTACCTGTGCCGCTACCACCAACAATAGCCACAAACTCACGAGGGTACACAGTTAAATTAGCATCTCGCAAGACACGACGTGGTTTAGATTTATTCTCAATGCCAATAAAATTCCGTCCATAATATATTTTCTCCAAATTAACTGCCTCCAAACGGAAATTTCGTTCGGCAGAAAAGCTGATAAATTTCCCCTCACCCTGATAAATTAACTTAAAGGGTCCGATAGAGACAATATCTTTTTTTACTAAGATATAAAAATCGACGAGTTCCACCCCATCTATGTAGGTGCCATTTTCGCTACCCAAGTCCTGTATGACATAATGATTTTCATCATCCTTGAAAACTTTAGCATGGTTCAATGACACAATCGGATGGTCAAGATGGATGTTATTATCAGGGTCACGCCCGATATACAAGGCTACTTCTTTCACCTCCAACGCTTCAGAAATGGTCATGTAGGCTAGTTTTTCACTTGCTGAAAGAGGCATGTAAACTAATGTTCCTGAATTTGCCAATGGGTCACTAAAACGGATGATGTCATGTTGGGCTAAAGGATGTGGCTCTTTGGATTTGATACGTTTACCATTGACATAAGTGCCATTCATGCTTTTCAAGTCAGTGATTGTATGCCCTTCAGGAGTTTCCTTGATTAAAGCATGATTTTTAGAAATTATTGGCGACATTAAACAAATAGTATTCGTTTGGTCACGCCCAATCGTTATATTTTGTGCAGATAATATTTCTTCGTAAGGGGGCTCCCCTGGCATGCGGATAATTATCTTTGCCAATGGGAGTTGCGTTTCGGTTGATATTGATTTCATGATTACCTCTGAAGCGTCAAACCTTTTAGTTTGCTGGAGCATCAAACCTTGGTTTGACCTAGCAAGACAAAGCAAGTGTATCATATTGTAGAAAAAACACAAAATTCATGTAAAATATTAATGAATTATTCTAATTTTGGTTTGGTATTGCCAAATTTCGTAAGCCATGCTAAAATCCATGTGATTGAACTCTAACTACCGAATGTAGGCAGTTCCAATCAAAAAACATAGTATCTATTTTTCCAAACTACACAAATTTAGTTTAACAAAGGAGTTAATGAATGAGTAACACAAATGGAATTGGTTGGATTAGTGAAGAAATTGCCCGCTTGAAAGAGAACGGGCTGTATAACACGATTCGTACTATTGAGTCCCCGATGGATGCTTGGGTGACGATTGATGGGCGAAAGATGTTAAATTTTTGTGCCAATAATTATTTAGGCTTGACAAATCATCCACGAATGAGGAAAGCCGCTCAAAGGGAGATTGACAAGTATGGTATTGGTCCTGGTGCTGTGCGGAGTATTGCTGGTACGATGTCGTTGCATGTCGAACTAGAGAAACGATTAGCCGAATTTAAACATGCCGAAGCCTGTATCACCTTTCAAAGTGGATTTGCAGCGAACATAGCTACGATTCCTGCATTGGTAAGTAGAGGGGATATTATTTTTTCGGATGAGTTAAATCATGCCAGTATCATTGATGGTTGTCGTTTAAGTCGGGCAAAGATTGTTCGTGTCAATCATTGTGATGTGGATGATTTGAGAAAGAAAATCAAAGAAACGACTGAATACAATAAACGCATAATTATAACTGATGGCGTGTTTAGCATGGATGGCGATATTGCCCCGCTAGATAAAATCTGTGATGTAGCTGAAGAGCATGGTATTCCTTTGATGGTTGATGACGCACATGGCGAAGGTGTACTCGGCAAAGGAGGCAGAGGAATTGTTGACCACTTTGATTTGCATGGTCGAGTTCAAATTGAAATAGGAACTTTGAGCAAGGCATTTGGTGTTGTTGGGGGTCTAGTTTCTGGTGATAAATCTATTGTTGAATGGCTACACCAACGAGGCAGACCATTCTTGTTCTCTAGTGCTATGACCATACCCGATGTGGCAGCCTGCATCGAAGCGGTCAATATTCTCGAAGAGTCTAATGAATTGGTTGATAAACTGTGGAAAAATGGTAATTATTTCAAAGACAGCATGCAAGAAATGGGTTTTGATGTTGGGCAAAGCACAACCCCCATTGTACCTGTCATGCTTGGTGAGGCTCCTCTGGCTCAAAAGTTTAGCGAACGTCTTTTTGAGGAAAATTTATTTGCCATGTCTATCGTTTTCCCAACTGTGCCACGCGGTAAAGCTCGTATTCGGGTGATGAATTCAGCGGCACATAGCCAAGATGATTTGGATAAGGCTTTGGAAATATTCAAAAATATCGGCAAAGAATTAGGTGTGATTTAATTTTCAAAGTAGCGTCAAAGTTTGGAGGGTCAAAGCTTGCTTTGACAGTCAAGACAAGAACGATTTTCGAAAACCGTTCTTGTCTGACACAGAGCTTTCACAAATTCTTTTGCTTGATTACTTACAACGTCTGCAAATGGTGAAAAATACAATAGAATTTGTACTCTATAAGCAATATCATTATAATCATTGGTAAGACAATCACACAATAAGAAAACAACATGGCAAAAAAAGATTTACTTCATGAGCCTGCTAAACATGCACTAATCAAAGCAGGTTGGAAAATTACACATGACCAATTTTCAATCATATTTGATAACATTGAATTTTTTGCTGATTTGGGAGCAGAAAAACTCTTTGTCGCTCAAAAAGAAAAACGATTGATAGTTGTTGAAGTTAAAAGTTTTGTGTCTCAATCTGTAATTTATGAATTTCATACGGTAGCAGGACAGTTTTGTAATTACAAAATTGCCCTAGATGAAAACTATCCGCAATACACGTTGTATTTAGCTATTCCTGATAAGATTTATCATCAATTTTTTATGACTCGGTTTGGACAATTAGCAATTAAGAAATATGGCTTAAAATTAATTGCTATTGATAATGAACAGGAGGTTATTACCCAATGGGTAGAATAAACACATATCGGAACATTATAAAAAAAATATTGATTGAGTTTAGTCAATATCCCTCAACCATCAAAACATTAGAACGGATCACCATTTTTGATGAAACACAAAACCACTATCAACTTGTTTCTATAGGTTGGTTGAATAAAAATCGCATCTACCATTGCATGTTTCACTTCGATATCAAAGACGACAAAATATGGTTACAGCATAATGGTACTGATGTTAAAATTGCGGATAAATTGGTTGCACATGGTATATCTAAAAAAGATATTGTACTTGGTTTTCAACCTGAGTCATATCGGAGTTATACAGGCTTTGCTATTAAGTGAAAAATACAACTAGAGTTTGCACTCTGTAAACAATATCATTATAATCATCTCCTGGAAGATTATTACTTCATTCATTACGATAAGCAGACTAAAGCGTATTTATCAGATGTAGATATGGCATGGACAAGAGATACTATTACAAATTTAGTTTCAAAGGAGAAACAAAATGCGAAAAAAGATAATTTTAATTACTGGTGCAAGTGGTGAAGTTGGTGATGCCTTAATCAAGCATTTATCAAAAGACAGTAACAATCATATTGTAACTTGGGATTTACGTCCCTTGACGAAAAATATCCGCAATTTGACCACCCATATAGAAGGTGATATTTTAAGCAAAACATTGTTGGCTCGCTTGGTGAGTGAGTATGAGATTGATACCATTTATCATCTGGCGGCATTGCTCTCTAAGAGTAGCGAATTTACCCCCGAAATGGCTCATGAGGTCAATGTAGGTGGCACGCTTCAACTTTTAAAGATGGCTTCAGAACAATCACAATGGCGAAAAAAATCAACTCAATTTATTTTCCCAAGTTCAATTGCCGTATATGGTTTGCCTGACTTGGAAAGCAAACAGCTTTATAAAAAAGTACGAGAGTTTGAATGGAATCAACCCCGCACCATGTACGGTTGCAATAAACTTTACTGTGAAGTGTTGGGCAATTATTTTAGTCTTTACTATCGGCAATTAGCCCAAAACCAACCTGTGACAGTTGATTTTCGCGGGATACGTTTTCCAGGCTTAATCAGTGCTTTTACCGTGCCGACGGGTGGAAATAGTGATTATGGTCCCGAAATGTTACATGCGGCTGCACAAGGCAAACCTTATGTTTGTTTTGTGCGAGAAGATACTCGTATTCCGTTCATGACAATGCCTGATGCGGCTCGTTCATTGGTCATGTTGTCTCAAGCACCGCGTGAAAAATTAACACGTTTGGTGTATAACGTGACAAGTTTTAGCTTATCAGCAAATCAGATTTATGATAAGGTTCTCGAATATTTTCCGCAGGCTGAAGTCACATTTGAATCGGGTGAAAAACGTCAGAGTATTGTGGATAGCTGGCCAGGCGATATTGATGACAGTGCTGCTCGCCAAGATTGGAATTGGCAACCATTGTATGATGTCGAAAAATCGTTTAGTGAATATCTTGTGCCGAATATTAAGCAGCGGTATGATGAAACATCGTAATTGGTAACGGTTAATTTACCTCCATCCCGCCTCTCATAGGGCGGGTCGGGGGTTGGGTCTAACTAAGAGGAGTGAACAAATACCATTTTGCTAAAGATTATTTACACTTTATACCATTTTGTGATATTATATTAGTGGAATAAAAAATTATAGATTCCAAAAGGAAAAGCTTTCATTACTTTTATTCATAATTTGTCAACTGAATTACAAACGACTCGTGTCAACTAACACTGAACCAAACATAGTCAAAAACACAGAACTTCCTCCGTGAGTCAATTTAGTTGGTACATTAAAATACCACCAACTATCCTCTGCTGTATTATTTTTTGTTGTTAAACTTAATTCCATTTATTTTGTACACATTTTACATGAAAAAAAACAGTTGAATAATGCCACTAATTTCAATCATTCTTGTCACGGCACTTCTCATTTTTGCTAACTCATTTTTCGTAGCGACAGAATTTTCGGTAGTTAGTTCCCGAAAAACGCGTATCAACCAAATGGCTGAATCTGGTAATTGGAGAGCGAAAATTGCTCTTTCTTTTATAGAAGATAGCAGGATGATAGATGTTCTCTTAGCAGCTACCCAAGTAGGTATTACTGTTTCATCACTAGCACTTGGAGCGTATGGACAAAGGACAATTGCCACTGCTTTAGCTCCAATACTAACACGATTTGGAGGCTGGTCTGACACAGTCGCCTTCTCAATTTCTGCTACAACGGTACTACTCATGCTTACTGCTATGCAGATGTTAATTGGTGAAACCATGCCTAAATCGGTTGCTATACGATATCCTGAATCAACAGTACTTATAGTTGCCCCTGTAATGTCCTACATGCTTGTTATTCTTAAACCACTTGTTTGGATTTTTAAGGGGAGTAGTAATTATTTATTACGATTACTAAAAATTGATTATGAAAAATCGTCCATTCATATTCATTCCCCTAGCGAAATTGAAATCTTGGTTATGGATAGCTATGCTGGTGGTTTGATAGATGACCGAGACCGACAGCTTCTACGCAACGTTTTCCGTCTGCGTGAATTGACCGCCCGTCAAGTTATGATACCCCGTACTCGTTTAGTTACCACTTCTAGCAATAACAAATTACAAGAGGTGATCCAACTTTGTCTACAAAGCGGCTACACACGCATACCAGTCTATAACGAAAGCATAGATGATATTACAGGATTTGTCCATTTTAAGGATTTGTTCAAACTATTTCGTAACAAAGGAAGTGATATTGAGAGTATACTTCGAGAAGTTATTTATATTCCTGAAACCATGCCAATCATAGATGTCTGGGAAAAGTTAAAAAAACATCGTCAGTACATGGTGATAGTGTTTGACGAGTACGGCGGTACGGCAGGCATGATAACATTTGAAGATCTTATTGAAGAGATTTTTGGCGAACTGCAAGACGAATTTGATGAAGAATTAGCTTTGATTTATTCTGATAGTCAAGGGCGTACACATCTGCGTGGTGATTTACTTATCAGTGATATAAACGAATATTTAGACTTAGAATTACCCGACGACGACATTGATACCATCGGGGGACTGGTTTTTAATGAACTGGGACATTTACCAAACAAAGGAGAAGAAATCGTAATTAACAACACAATTATTCGTGTTGAAGTTATTGAAGATTCTCATATCTCCGAAGTATCTATTGAACTGCCCGAAGGTGCCGAGCTATATATTCGTGAATGGGAGTTTACGGGACATGATTAAAACAACTTATGTTTTTATAAGTTTATCAAGCATCCTTATTTTCATAACAGGTTCAGCTACAGAGCAATCATTTACTTTCACAGGCGTTCTTCTCTCGTTTTTGTTTATAGCTTTTTTGTTAGCCTTAAATATCCTTTTCGTAATATCAGAATATTCAATCATCAATGTTAGTCCTCCTCAATTAGAAGAGATGATGAATGAAGGAAATACTACTGCCAAAGTTATCCTAGATGTTATTAAATCGCCAACAAAATTAGACGATTATATTGCCACATCTCAAGTAGGGATAACACTCGTCGCCGTTGGATTAGGCATGTATGGTGAGCCAACCATAGCTGGCTATGTTGAATATATTACTGAAGTGTTATTGAATATTCACCTTGACCCTACGGTTTTGCATACCATGAGTTACATCATAGCATTAACTTTGCTAACTTATGTACATATTGTCGTTGGGGAAATTCTGCCAAAATCCATTTCTCTTTTCGACGCTATGCGTTCCACGATGATAGTAGCTCGTCCCATGTACTTTATCCAAATCATTTTCCGCCTGCCTGTTGTCTTCTTAAATACTGTTAGCATAATGACATTAAATCTATTTGGTTTGACTCCTCCTGAAGGGCATGAGCGATTACACTCTCCCGAAGAGATAGAAGAAATTGTTACTGAAAGTGCACAAGGAGGATTATTAGATGAAAAAGAACGGGAACTAATCAGCAATATATTTGATTTCAGCGACCGTCAGGTTTACCAAATATTACGCCCACGCCGTAAACTTGAAGCTATTTCTATTGATACTTCCCTAGATAAAGTCTTTACATTTGTTGCCGATAGCTATTACAGTCGTTTTCCTGTGTATGAAGAAGATTTAGACCATATCATTGGCATTCTCCACTCCAAAGATTTGGTCAAACAGGCAATTAAAAATAATGATAGCTTTGAACTAAAAGACCTTCTTCGCCCTGCCCCAGTTGTACCCGAACATTACCCCGTCAAAAAATTATTAACTGCTCTAAAACAAGAACGTATTCACATGGCAATTGTCATAGATGAATATGGTGGAACAGCTGGTGTCGTTACCTTAGAAGATTTGGTCGAGGAAATTTTAGGTGAGGTACGGGATGAGTTTGATGTTGAACAGGAACCAATACTTAAATTAGAACCAGGTAAACTTGAAGTGAGTGGCAATTTTCTTTTAGATAACTTAGAAGAATTTGTTTACATAGGCGAAGAAGATGACCTGCCCGATGTAGAAACAGTGGGCGGTTTAATCGTGACCGAGCTTGGTCGCCCCCCAGCACAAGGTGATACTGTAATCTTTGACAATCGAATTACATTCACTGTTTTGAGCGTAGATGGATTAGCCGTAGCACGAGCAAGGGTTGAGTATGACGAAGATGAGTCAGATACTGATGAGGATGAATAAATTAGAAATTCGATTTTTTGAAAAAAGTAATATATTTTTTGCCAAAGTGTTCGCTTGCTGGTAATATATGCACTATCGTATAGCTTTTAAGAAAAAGATACAAAGGTTACAAGAGATGCCAAATATAATTTTATTTAATGGAAACATACATATCCAACCACCTGCCACAGCCATTGCCCTCCGAGATGGCAAAATCATGGCGACAGGTGATGATGAGACAATTCGCAATTTAGCCAAACCCTACACAGAACAGATAGACCTATCGGGGCGGTTAGTGCTAGCTGGGCTGACCGACTCGCATTTTCATTTTTATAATTGGTCATCCAAACGCCGCAGAGTAAATTTGGCTGATGTGACCTCATCAGATGAGCTCCTCCAAAAGGTCAGTCGGCGTATAAAAACTACTCCACCATTCCAGTGGATAAAAGGTTACGGATGGAATGAGACTAATTTGGTTGACGAACACGGTCCCACAGAACTTGACCTTGACCATGTAAGCCCAGTACATCCTATTATTTTGTGGCGTTCCGATGGACATATTGCCATAGTAAATAGCCTCGCATTATCCCGAGCAGGCATCACTGCTGACAGCCCTGACCCTCCAGGTGGAGTCATCGAACGGGATGAGCATGGTCGCCCTACAGGTGTCATAAAGGACAATGCAATTAACCTCATCACCGCACAAATTCCCCCGCCGTCTGATGTGGAATTAGAAGATTTCATGCTACTTGGCATGGAAACATTACATAAATTTGGCATAACAGGAATCCATGACCAACGCATAATGAATGGAGCCGAAGGAGCACATGCCTTACGAATGTATCACAAATTGTATCGGCAGGGTGATTTGAAACTAAGAGTATGCACTAATATTTATCAGGATTATCTGCCGCATGCTATCGCACTTGGTTTACATTCTGGTTTTGGGAATGACATTTTGCAGTTTGGATTTGTCAAGGTATTTAGTGATGGTTCACTAGGAGCTCGTACAGCTTGGATGCATGAGCCGTATCTCGATGGAGGCTTGGGAATATCCACCATGCCCATGCCTGAAATTGCTCAGGTTGTTCGTCAGGCTCGTCAACATGGCTGGGCAGTTTCAATTCATGCCGTTGGAGATAAGGCAAATCATGAAATATTAAACATCTTTTCCGAATTTGATTCCATTCCTAGACAAGTACCCATTCCTGACCGTATCGAACATGTCCAAATCCTTCGCCCCGATGATATACCTCGTTTGGCACAATTGGGTTTGACTGCTTCGGTACAGCCGCCACATGTCCTTGATGACATGACGTTAGTCGATAAAGTTTGGGGAGAACGTGGAAAATATACTTATCCCTTCCGTAGCTTGCTCAATGCGGGAACATTATTAGCTTTAGGTTCCGATGCACCTGTCGCCAAAGAAAATCCATGGTTTGGTATTCATGCCGCCGTCAATCGCCGCAAACCATCGGGATACCCTGAAAATGGCTGGCATCCCGAACAAAATTTGAGTGTTAAGGAATCCATCGAGGGTTATACCCTTGCCGCCGCTAAATCTATCGGACAAGAGAAAAAGCAAGGTAGTTTGGATGTTGGCAAACTCGCTGATGTGATTGTGGTGGATAGGGACATTTTCAATGTTGACCCCATGACATTGGCAGATACACAGGTGCTTTTGACCATATTTAATGGTGAGGTTGTTTATCGGGACATGTAGCATAGTCATCTTGACTATGTTGCTTTAAC
>NBMH01000093.1 GCA_002084875.1 Anaerolineaceae bacterium 4572_78
GTACACCAACCAAAACCAAAACACCCACACCCACGCCCTACTCATTCTATGATGATTTCAGTAACAATAATAGTGGTTGGGCAATTGTTAATAATCCTGGTTGGTATCTCGCAGGTTATACAGGCAATGATTATGAAATTGATGTATTCAGTGGTGATAGTAGAGTCTGGGTTGTCAATCCCACAATTGGAAACATGGACTACACTGTCGAAGCCGATATACGTTTGTATAATGGTTCTGAAATCATGCGCTATGGATTGGTTTTTGACATGGTGAATGCAGGACAGTTTTATGTATTTTCAGTTATTCCTTCTGTTCAAGGCTATTCCTCTGAAAAAGCAGATAATGGCAACTGGACGGGGCTGGCTGATGGAAGTAATATATCCACAATCAATGGCGGTTATGCTACCAATCATTTAAGGGTTGAAAAGAACGGTAGTCAAATCACCATTAGTGTAAATGGATATTACTTAGATACTTTTTACGGAGGTGATTTTAGTAGTAATAATTATTGGTTAGGTCTATATGCAAAATCAGGGAGTAATGTACCTATCATTATCCGCTATGATAATTTTTCTGTTCAGGAGCAGTAAATAAAGGGCCGTTTAATGCTACATGGCTTGGGATATTTTTCGACATGATTTTCAATCACGTGGTTGCACATGGAGCGAAAAAGCTTGCTTTTTCATGTCAAAGCAAGCTTTGACCCTCCAATTTATCTTGTCAAAAAATAGCATTGAACAGCCCTAGGGGCGGGGTGGATCATCAACCTCTCCTCTTCTCCTTGTAGGTGCGGTTGCGGGGTGGTGGGATACATCACTCTATGTAATGAACCCAATCATTATTGACTGAGTTATACAATCGCTTATCGGCAGTCCAAAATTCTACCTGTAATGATTCTGCTAAGGCAAGATAAAAGCTATCATAAGCCACAGCACGCTTTAAACGCAATGTCCATTCAAAAGCAGATTGAGTTAGGTTATCATCAGGCAGAATTAGCTGAATGTTCAATTTCTGAACTAAGGTTAAGGCATGCTGTCCTTCCTCGACGGTCAACATGTCAAAATGTATCGCTTTGGTTATAGCCGAAATTATTTCATAAAGCCATAGTGTTGGAGCGAAAAACTGATAATTTGCCTTTTGCCATGCGGTCATTAATTGTTGACACTTGTTTTGATGTTCATTAGGCAAAACTGTTTTGAGTATAAGACTAGCATCAATAACTAATGATTGGGTCATGTTTATTTTCCAAATCTTGTTGGGTTGCTTGCCATATCATATCAACATTGATTGGCTGATGGTCTCTACGATTTAAGATATTGTTTGACAAAGAAGTACATTCATTTAACCAGTCCGCCCAATCCCAGTTATTACCTTGTAACTGCGTTTGGTAAATATTTAGAGGCTGATTTGTCTGTTCCTGAAACAGAAGAAATTGAATAAAATCAAATACCATCTGTAACTTATTTTGAGGTAATTGCTTAATAAGTCGGAAAACGTTTTGTTCGATTGTTTGTATCGCAATTTGCATAAGACATTTCTCCTTTTTGAAAAGACAGTGTATCATGAAAAGTTCGATTCAACAAATTCGGGTCAACATGTTGTTAATCATTCATGGAATCTAGGATTGTTGTATGAGGAGTCGGAGCCTGCTCATGCGGTGGAGTTGATGATGGTGGCGGTGGAGTATTTGGAGATGTTGCCCCCACCCCTAACCCCTCCCCCACATGGGAGAGGGGAGTAGGAGTGCGAACGGGAGATGATTTATCGAATGGGTTTCGGGCTGTTCATGATGTTTGATGTTGTATTTTGGCAACACTACGCCGAATTTAGCATGCCATTCGGTGGTTAAATTTTTTATTATTTTATCGATTCAAACAAGGAGGTAAATCATGAATCAAGTTATTACAGAAATTTTACAGGAAACAGGTTATCATGACTCAAATGCTTTTTTAGCAGATTGGAGTTTGATGATTGCGTTGTCCAAAATAAGCCAATATCAAAGCGAATGTGATTTTTTCTTCACTAAATATCGCATGCCATTCGGTGATTTTGAGAAAATGATTCGCAAACAAAATGAAGAAAATTTCGACCATGAAGCTGATTTAGAAGATTGGGAATTTGCATGGCATGCTTTGGCATGGTGGGAGAAACGTATAAGAGGATTACAACATGGTTATTCACCTTCTTAAAGCATATCATGGTATTGTTCAATCATATCAAATTCTACAGTTTGAACAAGCAGGACAATCGTCTCGTTTACGAATGACTATTGTATTCAAAGATGGTTCAGTGTTGCATGTTCGAGAAACAATTATCAACGGTTCAAAACGGAAATATTCATATCATTGGCAAAACGAAAATAAAAAATTATTGATTCGTTGGGATAATGCTGACCATTGGCAGGTTAATACCAAACCTCATCATAAACATGTCGAATATCAAAATCAAGTTGAGGAGTCTTATGAACGAACACTTGAACAAGTTTTAATAGTTATTCAAGAAAAAATTGGTCATGGTAAAGATACAAAAAATATGTAGCAGGTAGCTCACAACACATGACATGGGCATATCATCTTCATGGCTTAAAAATACTTCTGAGGGAATATCTCTCACCGTTGAGGTAATGGGAGCAATTGTAACTGAATGAAGATAGATGATAATAGAATCACGGGTTAAAATCAATACAGGGCGGTGTTTATCGGGTAGCTTGAACGTGTACCAACGTACTTCACTCCGTTCCATTTGACATTTCCCAAATTTGTTCATTGTACCAAATATCAAATTCGTTTACCTGAACAGGATATTTGGCATAACCTTCTGCATGTTTCCTTTCAAGTTCAAAGGAATTTGTATCTGTGCTGGTTTGTTCACTCACCAAAACAAATTGAATAAAATCAAATACCATCTGTAACTTATTTTGAGGCAATTGCTTAATAAGGCGGAAAATGTTTTGTTCGATTGTTTGTATCGCAATTTGCATAAGATATTTCTCCTTTTTGAAAAGACAGTGTATCATGAAAAGTTCTATTAAACAAATTCAGGTCAACATGTTGCTAATCATTCATGGAATCTTGGTTTGTTGTATAAGGAGTCGGAGCCTGCTCATGCTGTGGAATTGATGATGGTGCGGGTGTGGTGAACGGTTACAAATTATGAATAAACTTACTCTAAAATCACATGCAAAAATTAATCTTACACTTGAAATTTTAGGTCGCTTACCTTCGGGCTATCACCAAATTTTATCAGTCATGCAAGAACTAGAATTGCATGACTTGATAACTCTTAAAGCCCGCCATGATAACTTTATAAAAATCGTGTGTGATAAACCTTATGTTCCATCAAATCGCCGTAATATTGCCTGGAAAGCCGCCAATTTGCTAAGGCAAAAAACAGGCATTAAACATGCTGGGGTCACTATAACTATCATCAAAAATATTCCCGTTGCAGGAGGATTGGCGGGTGGAAGTAGCAATGCGGCGGCTACTTTATGCGGTTTAAATCGTTTATGGCGACTTGGATTGTCAGCTGATGAACTCATGGCGATAGGAGCAGAGATAGGCATGGATGTGCCATTTTTCATTTTGGGAGGTACTGCCATCGCTACAGAACGAGGCGAGATTGTTTTTCCTTTGGCACCGTTACCTAAATTTTATGTTGTGGTAGCAAATCCAGGTGTGGGCGTTTCTACGAAAGAGGCATACCAAAGTTTGAATTTGGCTGATATGCTTAGTGACCGCATCACACCCAAATTTATATCTGCCCTAGAAAATGGTGATAGGCAAGCAATCATGGGCTTACTGCACAACGATTTTGAGAAAAGTATAAGCCGTAAATTGCCGATAATTTCTGAAATCAAGGCTACGATGCAGGAGCATGGTGCCTCAAATTCTATGCTATCGGGGTCTGGCTCGAGTGTGTATTGTCTTATGGATTCTAAAACTCAGGCGGAAATTGTATGTGAAGGTTTGCAATCGAAAGTTCCTTATGTTATAGTAACGGCATCGAAATCGGTGCTGAACAGGCAAGATGCCTGTTCTACGGAGTCTTTTTGAATAGTAAAATCAGCACATTTATTAAAATAGTCGTTAGCGTAGGACTAATTATTTATCTTTTTAGCCTGGTTGATTTAAGCCAACTTGGGCAGTATCTTGTTGAAGCAGATTATCTATACTTGATTTTTGCATTGGTGCTTTACATGTTAGCAATGGTTGCCAATGCCGTAAAATGGCATATACTATTGGAAGCTCAAGGTGTGGAAGTTCCCTTAGTGGCAGTTATCAAATATACTTTTGTTGGATTTTTCTTCAATAATTTCCTGCCCGCGACAGTTGGTGGAGATTTAATGCGCGGCTACGGTTTGGCAAAATACACCTCTCGAAATACAGACTCGGCTGTTTCTGTTATCGTAGACCGTATTATTGGCTTGATGGCTTTCATGGGAACAGCTGTGATTTCTGCTATCGTTGCCGTTTCTTTGCTGGGAAAATCAGAACTAAAATTGGTACAAACGATAGCTATCATCACATTGGTGGGATTAGTTGTTGGTTTTGCCATGATAGTCAGTCAACGATTACGAACCTTATTTGGCAGAATATTTGAGATACAAGTTTTAAGACCATTGGCTCCATTTTATGAACGTATCTCCGATGCTTTTGGAGCTTACCGTCATGCCTACGGAGCATTATTAAATGCGTTTGTAGCGGGATTAGTAACGGTCATTTTAACAGGATTTGTTGATATAGCAATTGTGCATGGCTTGCATGGTACGGTTGAACCCATTTACATTTTTCTACTTAATCCCATCATCGCATTTGTTTTGCTCGCACCGGTTAGCATCGGAGGAATTGGAGTAGGACAAGCAGCTTATATCTATTTTTATGGCTTGGTTGGCATGACGACCGAACTTGCTTTAGCCTTATCCATTGTTAAACAAGCAATTGTTTATTTGGGCAGTTTGCCAGGCGGCGGATTTTGGGTTATGCGAGATAAAACACCTGAATAGCAGACCACACCCTGCCCGTAACTGCGTTCACCCCCACCCTTGCCCTCCCAGGTCTGTTCAATGCTAGTTGTAGGGGCGTACGGCCGTACGCCCCTACTATTCAGGGTTGTTCAATGCTATTGTTTGACAAGATAAATTGGAGGGTCAAACAATAGCATTGAGCAGCCTAGGGAAGGGTGGGGGCAAATTATCATGCTATACTCATAATTTTACTTTTCTGACGAATAACGTATAATCCTTGTAAGAAAATTTTTCCAAATAAGTAAGGAGTTTTTATGTCCGTTAGAAAACTAACATCCGTTTTTATTTTTGTTGCATTACTCGTTTTGTCAGCGTGTGCCACGCCAACCTCAACCCCAACATCTCAACCAACGGTACCACCGACTGCCACCGTTGAGGAGATTGTTTCTCAAACTGAAACACCTACACTCTCTCCTGAACCCACGTTCACAGATATGCCAGAATTATCTCTCCCCACATCGGAGCCATTCCCGCCTCTCGTGCGGCAAACTATCCCAGAACAAGGTGGTGAACACCAATTGGATGCCCAAATCGAAGTTGTTTTCGACCAACCTATGAATCATGAATCAGTTGAAACCTCTTTTCAAGTAATTGCTGAACCGTTGGTACATGAGGAGGCAATTGAAGGAAGTTTTACATGGTCAGACGATGACACCACCATTTACTTTACGCCAGCAACAATGTATCAGCGTGGAAAAAATTATGTGGTAATGATTGACCAAACTGCGACCAGTTCTGCTGGCTTACATCTAAATCGTCCTACAAGTTTCCGATTTAATACCGTTGGTTTTTTAGAGATAACCAACGTTCAACCTACAGATAAAGCTACGAATTTAGATAAGGATACCATAATAACAGTCCTTTTTAATCGTCCTGTTGTGCCATTGCAAGCAATCGGCGACCCCTATCTGATTCAGCCGCTCATGCTTGAGCCAGCCGTGAAAGGTGAAGGAAAATGGCTCAATACTTCCATTTACCAATTTATACCTTCTGATGAGCTGGCACTTGACACTAAATATATCGCCACCATCCCAAGCGGACTAACTAGCATGAATGACGGTGTTCTCGAGGAAGATTTTACATGGTCGTTCAGCACCTCGCCTCCTAGAATTGTGGATACTCATCCCGACATGGGCGACCTTCATGTCAGCACTACGCCCGTTATCAGCTTGGCATTCAATCAAAAAATGGATAGAGAACATGTCGAATCAAGCTTTAGCCTCAAGGACAGTTCGACAAATCAAACCATGTCAGGCAAATTTACTTGGCTAGATAATGGCATTCGCCAAATGTCCGACCCGTACAATTATCATTACGATGAAGAAACAGAACCGACCATACTTGGCGTAGAAACTGTGGCATTTACGCCGAACATGCCGCTTGACTTCGACACCCAATATACGATTATCATCGGAAAGAATGCAAAAGGGTTGGAAGGACAAGGAAGTAACATTGTTGACACATTCATGTCGACCTTCCGAACCATTCCCGCCTTAAAAATTCATAATTATTTTCCAAAAAACGACGAAATTGTCGAGGTGGATGAGTGGGGATATCAGCAACAATTTGAAGTGCAGTTTAATGCTCCCGTCAATCCCGATACATTCATTTTAGACGAAACATTTTTTATTTCGCCGCCTATCTCACAAACTGAAGTATACTCCTATTTCAGTGATAACCAATCCCAATTTAATATTAATTTTCCTGCTCCTGGTTATAGTAAGACATATACGGTGACGATTGATTCGGCAGTGGAAAGCCGCTATGGGCAACCTCTTAGCGAATCAGACAAAGGGATAACCGTTCAGTGGCAAACAGGCACACGTCAACAATTTATTTTGCTTAACACAGAAAACTCTATCAGCACTCGTACCACGCTTACTGATACCGTTGTTTATATCACCGTTAGTGATGTGCCGATTGTTGACTTCAAACTCTACATGCTTTCAGAAAACGATTTTATTAACGTTACCACTGGTAATTTAAAAGAATATAAACCTAACCAAAGCAATCTTATTCGAGAATGGCAAATCAATACTCCAACACCAGCAAACAAAAGTTTTGTCTACAAAACAAACTTGGCTGATGAAGGAAGCCTTGCACCAGGGTTTTACTATTTGGAAGTTTCTAGCAAAGCAGGAAAACGATATGCTACATCTACTACATTCTATGGAGGTGGTGAGAATGTTATTAGACATGTTCTTATCGTCAGCGAATACAATTTGACCATGAAAACGACCCTTGGTGATGCGGCGGCTTGGCTCACATCGTTAGACAATGCCGAACCGATTTCACATGCATCGATTCGTTTTCTCATGAAAGATGATAAAAATATAACGGAACTTGGCAACCAACCTACCGATGAGTCAGGCGTGGCGACGATTACACATGACCGTCCCAAAAGTCAATGGGGTTATACTTTTTTTGCCATAAGTGACAAGCCATTTGCCGTCGCTTCTAGTACATGGAATGACGGTATTCGTCATTGGGATTTTGATAATGTTAGTTCGGATAGTAATTACGACCCCTACAACGGATTTTTATACACCGACCGTCCACTCTATCGTCCTGAACAAATTGTTTATTTCAAAGGGATTTTACGATATGATGATGATGCCGTTTATACTCGTCCATCGCATGGTCAAACTGTCACAGTAGAAGTGACGGACATGCAAGGAAAAGAAATCTATGCCGATGAACTGTCTCTGAATGAGAATGGCACATTTCATGGCGAATTAACTCTCGATGCCGAAGCCGCACTTGGTACTTACTTCATTAACGTTACTTTTGAAAAAGGAGATTACCGTATTGGAGATAGCTTCAATGTAGCCGAATATCGCAAGCCAGAATTTATGGTCAATGTTGAAACCGATGAAATGGAATATATCACTAATGATACTATTCTGTTGACTGCCAAAGCTGAGTACTTTTTCGGCGGTCCCGTCAGCAATGCCGAAGTGCGATATAATATCCTCGCAGCCGACTACTCTCTTAACGTAGGACATGCCTCTAGTTTGTCCAGATATCGTTTTACCGATTATGAACACAGTTATAGCAGGCGTGATAGTTTTTATCCTGGTTATGGCACATTAATCGAAGATGGCACGGGAACTACAAATGCACAAGGTAAGTTCAACATCGAAGTTTCAGCCGATATTGCCGATAAACTTGCCAGTCAACGCTTCACTCTCGAGGCAGTGGTCATTGACCCCGACAGCAATCAAGAAGTCGCTAACCGCATGGAGGCGATTGTTCATAAAGGGGAATATTATATCGGCTTGAAGCCACGCTTGTATATCGGTAATGTAAACGAAGAAACCGAAATTGATGTTATTACAGTAGATTGGGATAGCGACCCCGCTCCCGACAAAACATTGACGGTTGTTTATAGCAAACATAACTGGTATAGCGTTCGTGTTAAAGTTCCCGATAGTGGTCATTTTACCGTATTGACCTCATCACTGACAAAAACGAGTATGACGTGGGTGATACGGCAACGATTTTGATTGCTCATCCTTATTCAAGTACCGTCATGGCATGGGTAACGCAGGAACGAGGACACATTTACAATTCGGAGGTCATCACATTAGAAACCAACAGCGAACAAATTGAAATCCCCATCACCGAAGATATGGTGCCGAACATGTATGTGTCAGTAGTCATCATGAGCCGTCCTTATAATGCTACCATAACCGATACGGGCGTTTCGCCTGATTCGGGACTGACCATCAATCCCTTGCCAACATTTAAGGTAGGGTATGTCTCTTTGCCGATTAACAATCGAACAAAGATAATTGATTTGACCCTGACTCCAAGTGCAGATATTTTTGAGCCAGGTGATTCAGTAACTTACGATATTTCTGCGGTAGATGCTGCGGGCAATCCAGTGGAGGGCGAATTTTCACTAGCATTGGTGGATAAAGCTGTACTAACTCTCATGGACGAATCTGGACCGACCATCTTGGAACAATTTTGGCGTGAGCGTGGATTAGCCGTCGAAACTGCTACAGGATTAGCCATTTCGGCAGAACGATTTAATTTAGAGATAGCCCCATTGGCAAAAGGAGGCGGTGGAGGCGGCGGTGATTTCTCCATGTTCGAATTACGAAGCACTTTCAAAGATACCGCATTTTGGCTTGCAGATTTTACTACTGATAAAAACGGACATGGTGAAATTAGCATAGAACTGCCCGATAATTTGACGACATGGGTTTTAACTGCACGCGGCATTTCGGCAGATGACCGAACTTTAGTCGGCGATAAACAGATAGAAATCGTTACCACTAAACCGTTATTAGTTCGACCTGTTATTCCACGATTCCTCGTTGTGGGCGATAAGACCGAATTAAAGATGATTATGCAAAATAACACCGCCGAAGAGTTGGATGTAACTGCATTCTTTGCTTGGAATGGCGTCGAATTTTTGGGTGATGAATATACACAAGAAGTAACAATCGCCTCGCATGACAAAGTAACATTAATTTATCCCATTGAAGTAATAACCAGCACTTTGTCTAAAGAACAAACTGCTTTCTTCCAGTTTGGGGTGAATAGTGAAACTTACCAAGATGCGGTCGAGTTGGAAATTCCTGTTTATAAATCAAGCTCACCTGAAACCGTTGGAACATCAGGTGTGTTAGAAACTGATGAAACATTGCTAGAAGGAATTATTTTGCCCCATGATGTTGACTCTACACAAGGGCAGGTAACGATTAATCTGGCATCAAGTTTGGCGGGTGGCATGCAGGCAGGATTAACATATCTTGAGCATTTCCCATACGAATGTACCGAACAGACCGTTAGCCGTTTTTTACCAAATGTAGTCACATATCGCGTCTTCCAACAACTTGACATCACCAAGCCTGATTTGGAAGAACAACTTCCTGTCTTAGTCAGCACAGGTTTACAACGGTTGTATGCCAACCAACATTTAGATGGTGGCTGGGGTTGGTGGGCACGCGACGAAAGTAATCTTAATATCACCGCTTATGTGCTTTTCGGTTTGTTGGAAGCTCAAACGGCAGGTTTTACTGTTGATGAAACGGTGTTGGAAAATGGCATTAGCTTTTTAGAAAACAATCTCCGTAAGCCAAAAGATGTAAAACATGCATGGCAAGCAAACCGTCAAGCGTACATGTTGCATGTCTTGGCGAAAGCTGGTGCGGGTGATATGGGGCGGACTGTGGCACTCTTCGAACAACGAGAAAAATTAGGGGTGTATGGTCGAGCATATCTAGCTATGACATTTGCCATGTTAGATGAAAATGATACGCGTATCAATTCGTTGATTAGCACTATTAACAGCGAGGCTATCCTTAGTGCTACAGGAACACATTGGGAAGAAAACAGACGTGATTATTGGGCAATGAATACGAATACTCGAAGCACTGCCATCGTTATTTCCATGCTTAGTCGGCTAGACCCCGAAAATGCCTTATTGCCTAATGCGGTGCGATGGCTCATGTCTGCTCGTAAAGCGGATAGGTGGGAAACAACTCAAGAAACAGCATGGGCAATTATCGGTTTGACCGATTGGATGGTCGCCACAGGTATCGGCTTATCATTGACCGTTCACCTCAAAAAGGTGATGAAGCGAGTCAAGGAAAATTGTATTACACTGCACACTTGGAATATTACAAACCGATTGACGAAATTCAAGCACTTGATAGAGGCATCGTTGTAGCGAGAAAATATACACTTGGAGTGCCAAGCCATGGAGCGTCAAACCTTGGTTTGACA